>JBDRGH010000243.1:0-3739 GCA_043818015.1 Pseudomonadota bacterium | reverse complement strand
TCCCTCTTGATCATCAACAGTTCCTTTCGCAATGCCTCGTTTATAATCCTGCTCTTCTGTCCGGCAGGTACCAATTTATCGAGTTCCTTGCGTACATCCTCATCCACAAAAAAATTTAGTTTTTTCAATGTACCACCCATTTATTACCTCCAAAATAGGAGATCTTTGCAAAACTATTTATGTTTTGAAAAAGTATCCCTGAGAGCGAATTGCATAGATTTTTTTGGGAACCCTTCTTACCGAGCGTAATGTAGAAAATTCACATGTTCGAGCCCGCCTGTCTGCGTGCTACCTGTCTGCCGCCTGCCTGTGCGTGTCCGCACGCAGACAGGTGCCTGCACAGGCAGGCGCACAAGCAGGAAGGGCGAGTTTGTGAATTTTCAATGAAGCGAGCTTAGATGGGTCAAAAAATGGATGTTGAAGCGAAAAGGGGTACTTTTTCAAAGCTCTCAATAGATACATCATTTATACATACAATTTTAGGTATAAGCATTATTAAGATTCGCTTCTATCCTCTTTTCCCTGTTTTGGTTTTAAACCAGAGCGATCCAGAATCTTCACCTTGATCTCTTCGGCAATCTCGGGATGCTCTTTTAAGAACAATTTGGCATTCTCTCTTCCCTGCCCGATACGTTCTTCTCCGTATGAATACCACGCTCCACTTTTCTCTACCACATTACAGGAACTAGCGAGATCCAAGAAATCTCCCTCTTTTGATATTCCCTGTCCATACACTATATCAAACTCCGCCTCTTTGAAAGGTGGAGCCACCTTGTTCTTTACGACCCTGACCCTGGTTCTACTCCCCACCACATCTTGACCATCTTTTATAGACGCAATACGGCGTATATCTAACCTGACAGAGGAATAAAACTTCAGTGCATTTCCACCGGTGGTAGTCTCAGGACTCCCAAACATGACACCGATCTTCATCCTGATTTGATTAATGAATACAACGACAGTCATAGATTTACTGATAGCGGCGGTCAACTTTCGAAGAGCTTGCGACATGAGTCTGGCCTGAAGCCCCATGTGCGCATCTCCCATCTCTCCTTCGATTTCGGCCCTTGGTGTTAAGGCGGCTACAGAATCTATTACCACCACGTCTATCGCCCCGCTCCTGACCAGCATTTCCGTAATCTCCAGAGCCTGTTCGCCCGTATCAGGCTGGGATATCAGCAGATCATCTATCTATCTTTACTCCTAATTTTCGAGCGTAGCTTACATCGAGGGCATGCTCCGCATCTATAAACGCTGCAATACCGTCATCTTTCTGGGCCTCGGCAATGACGTGGAGGGCAAGGGTTGTTTTCCCTGACGACTCAGGGCCAAAAATCTCAACAACTCGTCCTCTGGGGATTCCACCTACCCCCAAAGCGATATCCAGGCCCAGTGAGCCTGTTGAAATAGTTGGTATGTCTGGTATTATTGCATCCGTACCCAATCTCATAATGGAACCCTTGCCAAATTGCCTTTCGATTTGAGTTACAGCCAGATCGATGGCCTTTTCCTTGTTTAAGTCAGTTCCCATGAAAACCTCCTATAAGTTTTTCAAGTTAGATTGCGATGCATGAAATCCTGTTAGATCAAAGGTTCGAAGTTTCGTATAAACTGCCCCGCTGGGCCGCAACTCACTCTTGAACAGAATCAGATTCTCTACCCTAAAAGACCCCAGCTCGTATTTCTTAAACTTTTCCATCTCTTGTATTAATTGCCTTTTCTCCTTCAAAGACTTAACCCTGCCTAACGTTAAGTGGGCAGTAAAAGCTCTTCCCTCAGGCGCGAACCCTATCTCCTCCAGGTTGGTTCCCACCTCTTTGTGGAGAATACCGAGGGTTCCACCGCTCGATTCGAGGCCGACCCATACCACCCTTGGATGAGACATGTCGGGGAAGGCCCCTACGCCCTTTACTTCCAGATCAAAGGCATTGATCTTTGCAGCAACCTTCGTTACAACCCGGGAGATGTCGTCTATCATTTTCGGCTCAATATTTCCAAAGAACTTTAGTGTTAAATGGATACTCTCCGGTCTCACCCATTTGACGGACGCCCCTGATGATCTTAGACCTTTCTGAATCTCTTCAAGCTTATCGACTATCTTTCTTGGAAGCTCAATAGCCAGAAAGCTGCGTATCTTTTCCATCTTTCCTGAGTAACCACCAATCTATTTAGTAATTCGCACTGAAAAATTTCCTTTTCCTCTCTCTACTCCTTGCTTTTTGACCCTAAGTAATATCTCCTTACCAAATCCAAAGCCGCCTCGGAGCTTGCAAGCCTTACTTGAGACCTATCTCCCGGGAAATTGTAACTCTTCACTACCGTCTTCTTTTCATCGGCAAGGGAGACGAATACAAGACCCACGGGCTTTTCAGGGGTTGCACCTCCCGGACCAGCAATACCGGTTACTGCTAAGCCCAGGGTAGTTCTCCCGAGTTTTCTGACTCCTTGAGCCATACTCTCAGCCACCTGTGCACTAACTGCTCCAAACTCCTCTACGAGGTGAGCGGGAACATTGAGAATATCGATCTTTGCCTGGTTGCTGTACGTGACTACTCCTCTCTCCACATAGTCGGAGCTACCAGGGATGTTGGTCAGCCGAGTGGTGATCAACCCCCCTGTGCAGGATTCCGCTACGGCGATAGTATCCCCGCTCGATCTTAATAGATCCCCGACCACCCCCTCAAGGGTTTGGTCGTCTCTACCAAAGATATAATCTCCCAACCGTTCGGCTATTTCCTCCTCCATTGCGGAGACTTTTGCGCTCGCTTCCTCATAGCTCATGCCTTTTGCGGTAATTTTAATGTAGTTCTCGGGATAATTCGGTAGAAAACCTATCCTCGTGGCTTCATCTTTCTCAATAATATCCCTTATCAGCTCCGCTATCTTCGACTCACTAAGGCCAAAGGCCTTTAGCGTTGTGGTTTTGAATTGAGATCCCTCCCCCTTTTCCTTCCGCAGGATGGAGAGGACACTCTCATCTGTCATCCTGACCACTTCCCTGGGGACGCCCGGGAGGAAGAAGATGAGTTTCTCCTTCTCACGGATCAGGAAGCCGCATGCAGTGCCTATGGGATTCATTATTAGCTCCCCGTTTTCCGGTATGAAGGCCTGTTTGTCATTGCTGGAAGGCATCTTAAGCCCGCGCTTCTGGAAGAGTTCTTTAATGTGATTCAGGGCTTCTTCATAGAGGACAAGCTTTCTTCCAAGAGTTTTGGCGGCCACCTCAGAGGTAATATCGTCAGGGGTAGGGCCCAGCCCCCCGGTAACCAAAACCACATCCGACCTTACCATCGCCCTCTCCAGAGAATCCTTCATATCGAATTCATTATCACCCACGGAGGTCATTCTCGTGACCTCTATGCCCAAAGAAAGCAGCCTGTCTGCCAGAAAAGAGGCATTGGTGTCTAACACACTGCCCGAAATGAGCTCGTTACCGATTGTTATAATTTCGGTATTCACAGAATTATACCATCATTCGAGAACTTCCAAGGATTATTCCTTTTTACCCTGCATTCATTTCTTGGGCCATCCGATCTTGGTCTATCGCAAAATCCACGCCTCTGGTGCGTCAAATCCGCCTAAGGCCGAAATTTTCTACATTCCACTCGTCAAGGTGGGGTCCCCCAAAATCCCGATAAAATCGGGATGAATTGGCTCTTAGGGATACTTTTTTGAAGAAACGGAGTCTTTTGAAGTTTTCCACTCAAAGCCTAAGCAATCGTACACCCTGTAAAAGGAG
>JBDRGH010000242.1:0-4931 GCA_043818015.1 Pseudomonadota bacterium | reverse complement strand
ACGGAACATATGCTCATCTTGGGGGTCCATGGTCCCAAGGGCAGGCTGACATATCTAACCGGCGCATTCCCTTCTCTCTGTGGGAAGACTTCGACGGCGATGTTAGACGGAGAGACCATCGTGGGAGATGATATTGTATATCTCAGGAAGAAAGAGGGAGAGGTGAGGACAGTTAATGTTGAAAAAGGGATGTTCGGGATAATAATGGGCGTGAACTCTAAGGACGATCCCTATCAATGGAATGGGCTCCATAGTCCCGGTGAGATCATATTTTCCAATGTACTGGTTACTGAGGATAAAAACGTACATTGGATTGGAAAGGACGGGGATGTCCCTCCCAGGGGGTATAACCATTCAGGTGAGTGGTCCGTTGGGAAGAGAGACGATAAGGGTAAAGAGATACAGTGCTCCCACCCAAATGCCCGATTTACAATTAGTCTGGATGCCCTTGAGAATCTCGACCCAAAGATTGATGATCCTTCAGGGGTTCCAGTAGGGGGAATGGTTTATGGGGGTAGGGATTCAGACACCTGTGTACCAGTGGAAGAGTCTTTTGACTGGGCACACGGGATAATAACCAAGGGTGCATCATTGGAATCTGAGACCACCGCTGCCACATTAGGCAAGGAAGGCGTAAGGGCATTCAATCCCATGGCCAACCTGGACTTCTTATCTATTCCCGTAGGCAAATACGTACAGGACAATCTGGATTTTGGCAAAGGGCTGAAGAAGTCACCCCTTATCTTCTCAGTGAATTACTTCCTGAAGGATAGAGAGGGAAATTTCTTAAACGAGAAGACGGATAAGAGGGTCTGGTATAAGTGGATCGAATTGCGCGTCCATGACGAAGTTGGTTGCATTGAGACACCGACAGGTAGAATACCCAAGTATGTGGATCTCCGGAGGTTGTTCAAGGAGGTACTCAATAAAGAGTACACTAAAGAAGACTATGATAAGCAATTCATGACGAGGGTCCCGGAGAACTTGGCCAAGATTGATCGGATAACAGAGATTTATAAGACAAAGGTTTCTGATACGCCGAAGGAATTATTTGAAGTATTGGAGAAACAAAGACAGAGGTTAATTAAGGCGAGAGAAAGATACGGGGACTACATCACACCAGATAGATACCCCCACGACTAAACTAGGACGGTACAGCCCCGATCAGACCCTTGGGATTTCTCTTTTTGCTCAGTAGGAATGAAAAGGGTCTGATCGAGCTTTATTATCAATTCCGTTCCTTCGGGGAGTTTCACCTCTTTCATGTTTGATAGGAGAACCGCACCTGCACCAGCTCCGGCACCGATAAGCAGACCCTTCTTAGTTCCCTCTTTTCCTAATGCTGTTTTGCCAGCTAAAGCTCTTACAATAGCGCTGCCCCCAACTACCTTAGCGTTTTGGATTTCTTTGCCTTTTATCTTGATTACCTTGGCTCCCTTCTCCGTATCTAAACTCGCCACCAAAGGGATGTGTTTCCTGTCAGGCAGGCTAATCTGATCGAATAGTAAAAGTAAACTGGAGCGATCTCTAAGCTGTACCTCTTTTTCCATTATGTCTGACTCGTGAAAGAGGACTATCCAGGGGCAGCGTATATCCCTGCTGGTATTGCCTCTTCGTACATATTTACCCAACTAAATCTTTTACCTGCAACAGTACATCGATTGCAAAATCTTACAAATCGTGTATACCAAAATTCAGCGTGATGATTTCAGCTTTAACAATCCAAAACCCAGATATAGTTAGTTCCTAATTGCCTGAAAGTAAAGAAACGTCTTGCCGGACTCATGCGAATTTTGATTCAAAATTCCTTAAGCGACTCCTGAATGCCTTTGTGCATCTCATACCAGAAGTTTAGGGCTGCTTCATGCTTGTCTTTTTCGAAGTATCCAATCCATTTCATTAATTCTGAATCGTTATTCCCCTCTACTGTATGTTGTCTCTTTAGAAAAGCATGTATAAAGTCAATATTCCTTTCAGACTCCCAAAAAATGGATGAATTTCTGCTGTTGATCCGGCTGGCAGTCATGGCAATATTCTCCAAGAATTTCTCTTTTAGACCATAGAGGGAGTCAATAATTTCAGGTATCATTTCCTCAGCCCACAGCCTGTGAAAGCGACACATGCCGAGATTATCCAGGGTGAGCTCCTTTAGCATACGTTTTGCATTCTTTTGACCCAATTCACGAGGAGGCAGAAAGTCGCTACCGTAATACATGTAATATTTTCCTAGGATGGGCATCGGTGAGAGCACTCCGGGCGTCCAGTACTGATTTGGTACCGTCCATCCTTTGCGGGCGAATGCAGCATAAACAAAGGGATCTAATATATTTTTCCCTCTTTCGCGAGCCAGATGACGTGCGAATTTCCTGGCACCTTCTTCAAAGTTCAGAATCCCCTTTTTTTCAACGATTGCATCCAGCAAACCTATTCCGATCTTAGCGTTGTGCATTGAATCCGATACGATACTGAAATCTCTTACAGAAAAGATGGGATATTCCTGTATCCCAAGATCTTGGGCCTTTATTAATCGTTCGGATAAAACTTCCATTAACCATGAAATGACCCCTCCTATCGATATCGCATCGAATCCATACATGTTGGCATGTTGATTAAGTTGTTCAGCTGCGCGCTGATCAAAAATGCCAGAGAGCGGCCCCATAGTCTGGTAGGGCTCATAATCCTTCTTGTACTCACCATGCATCTTTTTACAGACGGCTGCACAGGGTTCCCCACAGTTCCGATGCTGTTTGGTCTTGATGATTTCATCATTAAACTGCTTGAGGTAATGGTTAAGGACAAATTTTTCATGGATCGCGATCCTCTCATCTTCATCCATGTAGATACTTCTGTAATTGAAGGAAAGCATCCGTCCGCCGAGAACTGCATAATTCACTCCAAAGGTTCCACCCGTATCAAGATTCGGTTCAAAGCGGTATTTGGCTGTAGCTTCCAGGTCCATTGCGCACATTTTTTTCTGATATTTGTCTTCAAACCACTGGTCTGCAACGTTACGATCTCGAAAATCTTCGTCAACAAAGGTGCCTCCATAAATTATAGCGACAATTCCGTGTTCCTTAAACATCTTTGAACCGAAGCCACCACGCCCGGCCCACGTATCCACATGGCTGAGCCTGCCTTTTCTTATCGGGACAGAAGCGACTGCTCCAAAGTCTGTAACCTCAGCCGCAGGTCCCACTACAAGGATTCTAGGATCCGTTTCATAAAATTCGCCGAACCGTTTTAGTGTATACTCCATCAGTGAGTATATACCTCTACGTCCTTCTTTCCATATTTTCTGAATGTCCACCGGAAAGGCTTCCACTTGAATTTCTTCTCCATGAACTCGGTTGAGACAAAGGATAGATGGAGTGCTAGCCTTTCCAATAAGAGAGAGCAAATTGATCCCAAGATTATCGAAAACCAGTCCGGCGCCTCCCATTGACGATATATAGAAACCACCCCAGCAGGGGGAAAACCCGTTAAAGATCAACCTGTTTGATCCGGGGAAGATTGATCCCGCCAAAAGACCTGTTCCTATATTCAGGCTGTTATATCTACCGGAGAGATGGAGTCCCAAATCAACGGGACCGAAAAAATCCCCCACTCTAAATCGGTAAATTCTGTAAAAGGTTGTTTCACAATCAATAAATAAGACTCTCTGATATGCCTCCATGATTTATAAGTGTCCTTTCACGTTTGTTTCTGCTTTAACTGCGGACCTCGTTGCGGTAGATGATACTCTAACCAGGGATTCTCCCCAGGCAGGAATCGTCAACCGATATAATGTAGTTGCATGAATCTGGTTACTATGGTATCAATAGTTGATCTTAGAGAAACTTTGGAGATGAGGGAGGAAATACCTAAATAAGAGTATACCCCAAAAAGAATTCAAATGCAACTTCCAAGAGACCAGTCTACTCCCTCGATTCCGAGCCCGCAGACCAGGCTACCTGGTGCTACCGTTGCGCCCGTTTTCAGAGCTGTCACCGCGTATATCCCGATACTATGCTGATACGATAGATTGGGTTAACCCCTTACAAGATAACCGATGTAGCCGGAAATCGCTTGCACGATACTCATCTATGCAGTATTGGTTTGGTCAGGCAGGGATGGGTGCTCGGCGCTCGCATTAGCGTGTACATCATTTAAGCGAAGAGGAGGAGAACTATGTGGCGAATGGGATGCGGCAGAGCTGGCTCAACTGGGTTTCGGAAAAGTGCTCGTGAATACTCGAATCATGAAGATCTACGATGAGGGCGTGATGGCCCACCCGATTCGAGGCCCTTACATCATGTTCTTCCAACCCATGATGGAAGAGCCTGGATGGCGATCCTTGGTTTCTTAATTGATGGAAAAGATGGAAAACATAACGTAGGTTGTAAATAAGGTCTACATATGCTAAGTATAAATTACTAAATTTTCCTAACCTGCCCTCTTCACGGGGCTTGGTTTTGAATCTGGACGAACTTTCCAACTTCAAAACCGTTTTTACTTTCATGGAGATGGAAATGACCCTTACAACACCGTCCCTTCTTTTTCCTGCCATTTCCCTCTTGCTGCTCGCTTACACGAATCGTTTTTTGGCCCTTGCAGCTTTAATCCGCAGTTTGCACGCCCAGTACAGCACCGACCCGAATCGGATCATAGTGGGACAGATAAAGAATCTGAGAAAAAGGGTTATTATCATCCGTAATATGCAGGCTCTGGGTGTATTGAGTTTGCTTTTATGCGTGTTTTGTATGTTTCTTATTTTTGCGGGGGAAATAGCAATTGGCAAGATCACCTTTGGTATTAGCCTCCTTCTGATGATGGCCTCCCTTGGCCTCTCGCTATGGGAGATACAGATCTCTATTCATGCTTTGAATATTCGTTTAAGTGATTTGGAGGAGTTAAACGAAAAGGAGGTGGCTCAATGAAAAAAAGGGCCTTGG
>JBDRGH010000241.1:0-2052 GCA_043818015.1 Pseudomonadota bacterium | reverse complement strand
ATACTTTTCTTCACTCTCTCTCAAAGCTTCCTCTGTCAGCTTCGCTTCAGTAATATCTCGTATGATACCCTGGTAACCTACAATACTTCCCTCCCTGGACCGCCGAACTGTGGCAGTGATCAGACAGTCCATCTCTGTCCCATCCTTCTTTCGGAGCTTGACTTCAAAGTCTTTGACAGATCCATTTTCCTCTATCTCTTTCCGAAATCTGGATCTGTCATCGGGATTAACGTATGTGTCCTGCGCATTCCAATCAGATATCTTTTCTCTGGAATACCCAAAAAGGTCAAAATGTGATGGGTTGGCTTCAACAATATTACCCTCAGGTGTAGTAATATAGATGGCGTCTTTGGAGCTTTCAAAAAGGATGCGAAATCTTTCCTCGCTCTCCCGAAGTGCCTCCTCAGCAAGCTTTTTTTCTGTAATGTCTTGAAAGACTCCCCATACTTTTGTTGTCTTTCCGTTTTTTTGATGGGCCTGTCCAAGGGCGTGGACCCAGAGATGATTTCCTTTGGCAGTGATGAATCGCAACTCAACGTCAAAGGGCTCACCATCGTCAATAGCCCTCTGCACCGCCTGTTCGATGATAGGTCTGGATTCAGGGGCGTAGAAATCAATCCCCTTCCCCACAGTGGGGTTGTAGTCTAAATCAACTTCATGTATGCGGTAGACCTCCTCAGTCCAGAGCTGCTCTAATGTCTCGACATCGAATTCCCAGCCACCGATCTTGCCCATCTTGCCTACAGCGTTCAAGAGGGACTGGCTCTCCCGTAACATCTCCTCGGCCTGCTTGTGCTCTTCTATCTTCCGGACTAGCTCAGACGTTCTTTCCTCAACTCGTTGTTCTAATTCATCGCGAGCCTCTTTAAGCGCCTCCTCGGTTTCTTGGCGTCTTTCCGTCATGTGATTAAAAGCCAAAGCCAACTTCCCAATTTCGTCTTTGCTTCTTACATCAACTCTATGTTCAAGGTCCCCTTTGCCGATTCTTTCTGTTCCCATTATCAGTTTTTCTAATGGCCTTGAGATCGTTTTAGAAAAGAAAAAACCAAGGATAATAACCAAAATGACAACCCCAATGGTGACGAAAGCCAAGATATTCCTTAGTCTGTCTATGGAAGCAAATGCTTGCTTTTGGCTAATCTCGGCTAAGAGACAAGCCCGTGTTTCAGGAATCCACTCGTAATACCCAAGCACGGGAGTCCCCATGTAGTTTACATACCCTCTATGCCCGCTATTGCCCTTTAAACAATCCCTAACGCCTTCTGTTGAAACAAATTTGTTCAAAGCAAGACCTTTCTGAAATCTTGACTCTGTGACCATGAAATTGGACATATTAACCAAATAGGTTTCTCCGGTCTTACCCAAACCTGTCCGATCGGTCATAAGAGAAGAGATCCTCTTCAAATTGACTCTGCCAACTAAGAGACCTGAAAGGCGCCCCTGCTCATCTCTTATGGGCGCCGATATTGTCATTGAAGGCACCTGCAGCGACAAATCATAATAGAGGCTCTGAAAAAACGGTCCTTTTTTCCCTTCAATAAAATATTTTTCATAAGTTTTGATTTTTCCTTCCTGCCTTTCATCTGTTGATACATCGACCACTCCATCTAAATTTAGAGTAAACAATTCTATGAGTTCTTTTTTATGAGCTAAAGTTTCTTTTAAGACGCCCCTGATCTTTTGTTTCGAGGCCCCAAGAAATATTTCTCTGTACAATTGGCCCCTTGTCATATGATCGAGGTTACCAATTCTTTCCTCAACATACTTCTTTAGACGATCTCCTTTGAGAACAGCAACGCTTTCCAAATGCCCTTCTATCTTTTCAATTATTTCTTTACGTGCCACAACATAGTAAATAAAAGCACTCAAAATTATGCCTGCCATTGCCACTAATACCAATATTGCGGTTAGTTTGGTCCTTATCTTCATGCGAAAGACTCCAAATTGAAGTTTTCTTTATTATTTATCGTAAATTTTCTTCAAAAAGCGCATTATATAAGCTTTATGAAGATCTATTTCCTTATCCAAAGTTTTTTGCTGCAACATAATGTC
>JBDRGH010000240.1:0-2854 GCA_043818015.1 Pseudomonadota bacterium | reverse complement strand
ATGTTGCTATCCCTTCCTATCTTGACCGTCAGAAAAATGAGATCTCTTCTTTCGCCGCATGACCATGCGCAATCTGATTTTTTCATTCCCCTTCCGGATATTTTGAACAGGGCCTTGGCCCACCTGTTCATGACCGAGATCTATTTTCTCCAATTCTTAAACTATCCTTTCGGCGTATCGTTAGTCCTACTTCTGCAAAAACTTGACGGCAACGGGAGCGAATCAGAAAGAGATGCATAACGGCGGGCATAAATTAAAGGATTTTCCTCCCTTAATCATCCTTTTCCTCTCCGTCCTAGTCATCTTCATGCAACTTCTCGTTTCGGGCAAGGGTCTATATGGGGCCGACTTTATTTTTTATTTTTATCCAGTCAAAAAGTTTATCCAGGAATATCTCTTAACCTATGGGACTTTTCCCTTCTGGAATCCCTATCAGTTCTCTGGAACCCCAATCATCACGAATATTCAGGCATCCCTCTTTTATCCTCTAGGTCTCCTCTATTATGTTATTCAACCTGATCTGGCCTATGTATATTCTACGATTCTGCACTGCCTGTTGGGGAGTGTCTTTATGTATCTTTTTATGCGTTTTCTCTCGACCTCCCCGGCAGGAAGCCTTGTGTCGGCCTTTGTTTTCAGCATGAACGGCTATTTCATGGGGCATCTCTATGCCGGGCATCTCTCCTTTGTCCAGAGCTACATATGGATTCCCCTCATATTTCTTTTCCTGCATCGTTTGATTCAGAGGGTTCAGTTGAAATATGCCTTCGCTGGTGGCTTGATCCTCGGTGTTCAGATTCTGGGCGGTTTTCCCCAGGTCGCCTTTTATACTATCTTGGGTTGTCTGGCATTTGGGTCCTTCCACCTTTTCATCCTTTTGAAAGACCGTATTTTCGATAAGGCCTTAAGGGTCAGCGGAGGAATGATTGTCTTCTTGCTGATAGGTCTTGCCCTGGCTGCGGTCCAGATACTGCCGACTTTCGAGTTTATGGGGATTTCGACACGAGCAGGGGGTGTCAGCTACGCCATGGCGACCTACGAGTCGCTCCACCCCAAGGAACTGCTAGCCTTCCTGGTGCCAGATATCTTCGGCAATGCGGTTGATAAGACCTATTGGAGGAGTTCGCAAACTTGGCACTTTTGGGAAAGCTGTGGTTATGTGGGTATCCTTCCTCTATGCCTACTTTTCGTCAGAACGGAGAACTCAGCAGTTCGGCGCTTGCGGATCTTTTTCATTATTTTGATGATCCTCTCTCTATGCCTTGCACTCGGAAAGTTCAACCCTCTTTACCCGTTCATTTGTCGACTGCCGGGCTTTGGGAGTTTTCGCATACCGGCGCAGATCATCTTTCTTTATGTATTCGGGGTAGCCGTCATCTCTGGGATGGGAACGCAGAGGATTCTGGAGGGTGAATATGAATTCAATAAGGCTTTCTTTCCGTTCATGGTGGCCGCGGTTACTCTGGTGGGTGTCATGACGATCGGCCTTCGCTTTTATCCGTTTCAGTTTTTTTTCCAGCTTTTTCAGGGATTTGCTGAGGGTCCTGTGGTCAATGCCAATATGGCAAAATTATACGAAAGAATCAGCCTTTCCATTGAGAAGAGCGCTCTCCTTTTTCTCTGTTCCTTTATACTACTTTTGATACAAAAGAGGCTGCAGTGGTTGGGACGACCCACTCTTGGGATTCTAATCCCTGGTCTCTTATTTGTAGATCTATACCTTTTCGGGGCGCAGTTTGTTAAGCCCCAGGAGTTTTCCTCTGAGGCCGAAAAGCAGTTTGTCGCGGGGCAACTTAGCAGAGACCCTGTGCAGGGGAGGGTCGCAAGCATTGAGGACGACTATGTCAGGGCCAATGACGGGATACGGTTCAGGTTCCCTTCCATTCTTGGCTATGATCCACTCATTCTGAAGCGTTATGTGGAGTATATCCTGTCGAGTCAGGGATGGCCTTCGAACGAGCATGTTGTCAATCTCGCGAGGGTCGATGATCCTAATGCAAAACTGCTGAAGTTACTGAACCTGAAACAGGTGATCTCGGCCAAGGATGTGCAACCTCTGGAGAACGACATGCCCTATGCCCACATGGTCGAATTCAGCATCGTCAAGCCTCGTGATGCGGTTCTCCCTTTTATGAAAAGCGAGACATTTGACCCTAGAAATATGGTCGTGTTGGAATATGAGTATGGAGATGGCGTTAGGCACGAGGGGAGAGGTGAGGCTTTTGTGGCGTCATGTTCTGTTTCCAGATATACGAATGAGAGCATGACGGTCAAGACATCTGCGAATCGATCGGGGTATCTGGTATTAAGTGAGATCTTTTATCCCGGCTGGCAGGCAGAAGTAGACGGAGAAAGGGCCCCTATCGTTTGCGGCAACTACATTTTCAGGGTGATCCCCTTGGATAAGGGAGAACACGAAGTGCATCTGTATTTTGTTTCCTGGCCCTTCCGAGTGGGAGGGGTGATTTCCATCGTCACATTGGTCAGCGCCGCGTGCTTGGTGTGGCTGCTCCGAAGACGCAGGCGCGACCCACTAGGCTGAAAGGGGTTCCCTCTTGCGCGAGGTGGAAAGAAAGCAAATGGAGAAAAGACCGGGTCGTTTCAAGGGAGGTCCCTGTTTTGCCATCTTGGGGGTTTTCTTCTTCTTTTACACTCTCACGAATGCAGGGTGGTACAAAGCAGGGGACGAATTCTTCATGGGCCAGGTGGCCAGGCAAATGGTCACGAATGGGCAGATAGGATTTGAACTGAGAGAACCGCTCCAAGACCCATTCTCTGACGATTACATTTCAAAAGGACCCAATGGGCGGTACTACACCAAGTGGGGGCTCGGTCAATCCTTGGTGGAGGTTCC
>JBDRGH010000239.1:0-2753 GCA_043818015.1 Pseudomonadota bacterium | reverse complement strand
TGGTACTTGGAGGCTTGGAAGATATATCGTAGACGACTCTGTTTACGCCCTTAACTTCATTGATAATTCTGTTCGCCATCCGTCCCAGTACTTCATAGGGAAGCTTTACCCAATCGGCAGTCATACCGTCCACGCTTCGCACTACTCGAAGGGCCACAACGTTTTCATAGGTTCTTTCATCACCCATGACTCCTACGGTCTTAATGGGGAGAAGCACGGCAAAAGACTGCCAAATCTCACTCTTAAGATGGGTTTTTTCTATCTCTTCAGAGACTATGCTATCGGCATCCCGAAGGATTGACAGATCCTCTTTAGTTACCTCCCCGAGGATACGGACCGCAAGCCCAGGTCCCGGAAAGGGTTGTCTGTCTATTATCTCTTCGGGTAACCCTAGTTCTCTGCCAACCAATCTCACCTCGTCTTTAAACAGTTCCCTCAACGGCTCGATTAGTTTCAGATTCATCTTCTCCGGCAGCCCTCCCACATTGTGGTGACTCTTGATAGTAGCCGATGGTCCTTTAAAAGAGATACTCTCAATAACGTCTGGATAAAGAGTTCCCTGGGCGAGGTACTCCACATCTCCGATATTTTCAGCTTCCTTCTCAAAAACATGGATGAACTCGTTACCTATAATCCTCCTTTTCATCTCGGGATCGGTTACACCTCTTAACTTCTCTAGGAATATCTCTTCCGCGTCTATATAACGAAGGTTCGTCTTATAATGTTGACCGAAGACTGCCCTGACCTCCCGGCTTTCATTCTTCCTGAGCAACCCATTGTTTACGAAGACACATACCAATTGATCTCCGACAGCTCGGTGAAGAAGAACCGCGACTACGGACGAATCGACCCCCCCACTCAATGCGCATATCACCCTTTTCCCCCCTACCTTTTTTCTAACCTCGCTGACAGAACTCTCAACAAAAGACTCCATAGTCCAATGGGGAAGGCATCCACAGATCCCATAAAGGAAATTCTTTAGAATGTCCATCCCCCTGGGGGTATGGGCGACTTCCGGGTGAAATTGAACCCCAAAGATTGTTGACTTATTATCCTTAATGGCAGCGATAGGGGAATTTTCGCTGTGAGCAATGGGGGCGAAGCCGGGCGGAAGAACCTGAATTCTATCTCCATGGCTCATCCACACGTCGATTTTGGGGCTACTCTCAAAACCGGCGAATAGGTCTGAAAAATCATTTACTTCTAGCTTCGTCTGTCCGTATTCACGCCTCGGCCAGGCTTCAACTTCCCCCCCCAGGATATGGGCCATAAACTGCATGCCATAGCATATCCCTAAAATAGGAAAGTCAAGTTGGAAGATATCTCGCGAACAGAAAGGAGCTGTCTCATCATAGACACTGGAAGGGCCTCCAGAAAGAATGATCCCTTTCGGATTAAAGCTTTCAATTTCCTCTATGTCAATATTGAAAGGCCGAATTTCGCTGTATACCCTGCATTCTCTTACCCTTTTGGCGATCAATTGTGTGTATTGGGAGCCAAAGTCTAAAATTAGTACCTTTTCTTGATGGATGTCAATAGACACACTTACGTCTCTTTTTGCGTGTTTGCGATCGTGGGGTATGAGCCCCCAATCCATGCATTTGTGAACACCCTATTCGAGCCGATAATTCGGTGCCTCCTTAGTAATGATAACGTCATGGACATGGCTTTCTCGGAGACCTGCCGCGGTGACTTGTACAAATCTGGTTTTCTTATGTAACTCCTCGAGATTCTTGCATCCGACGTAACCCATTCCGGCCTTTAGTCCTCCTAATAATTGGTATATATTGGAGGATAAAGATCCCCTGTAAGGGATCCTCCCTTCAATCCCTTCAGGAACAAGTTTGGCTTCACTCATTATGTAGTCCTGGAAGTACCTGTCTTTGCTGCCTTTTTTCATTGCTTCGATAGAACCCATCCCTCTGTACACCTTGTAGCTCCGTCCCTGGTAGATTACCGTTTCTCCAGGGCTCTCGTCTGTGCCGGCAAACAAGTTACCTATCATGACAGACTGGGCGCCAGCAGCCAAGGCTTTCGTTATATCGCCTGAGAACTTTATGCCTCCGTCCGCGATAAGAGGGACACCAAATCTTTTCCCAATTTTCGCACAATCCATTATGGCTGAAATTTGGGGCACACCGACTCCTGCAATTATCCTTGTCGTACATATGGACCCTGGTCCCACCCCGATCTTCACTCCGTCACAACCTGCCTCTATAATATCGAGGGTCGCCTCCCCACTAGCCACGTTTCCAGCTATAAGTTCACAATTGGAGAAATTCTTCTTGGTGTCAGCAATAGCTTCTAAAACATCTTTGGTATGGGCATGGGACGAATCTATTAGAATAACATCTGCACCGGCTCTGAGAAGAGCTTCGGTTCTCTCTTCACGATCTGGGGTTATCCCAACGGCTGCCCCCACCCTTAGCCTCCCCAAGTGATCTTTGCATGCGTTCGGATATTTTCGTATCTTTTCTATATCCTTTATGGTTATCAATCCTTTTAGACTGTGATCATCATCCACTACAAGGAGTTTTTCAATTCGATTCTTATGGAGCAGTTTTTTAGATTCCTCCAGGGTAATACCGACGGGAGCGGTAATGAGGTTTTCCTTAGTCATTACGTTATCTATCTTTTGATCAAGGTCTGTCTCGAACCTCAGGTCTCTATTCGTTAGTATTCCCACCAACTTCCCTTCTTTGACGACTGGAACACCAGAGATCCGATATTTTTCCATTATCTCGAGCGCCTCA
>JBDRGH010000238.1:0-7996 GCA_043818015.1 Pseudomonadota bacterium | reverse complement strand
CCGCAATCGCAACGGTCTGCTCCATACTCAAGCGGCAGAATTAATTATCCAACTCGTGGGCGTTCTTTCTGGCTTCTTGCTTTGTCTCATCGCAGCAAACGTTCTCTCCCCCCATTTTCATTTCCGCTA
The DNA here is from genome assembly GCA_043818015.1 of Pseudomonadota bacterium. GTDB lineage: Bacteria > Desulfobacterota > UBA8473 > UBA8473 > UBA8473 > JBDRGH01. The sequence continues at coordinate 7,867 of JBDRGH010000238.1, read as the reverse complement.
TTCCTTCCTCTTATCATTCCTTGCCGTGTTCTTGGTCTTCTCGAATACGTGGACCCATGTTTTGGTATTGATGGGGAAGCTCCGTGCGCGTTTCTGGCCTTACATCTCGTTCAAGTCCAAACCGCTCGGACTCCTGGGGCAAGGCATCATGGGAACTGTTATCACTCTCGTGGTTGTAGGATTGGCAAAACTCGCTTGGCGCATACTGACAAGTCTAGGTAGCATGGTGAATCAGTAAATGGCGCCGTTGGTCACCATCTAGCCGTTGCAGCGGGCGTTTCACACGCACCAGCTTGTGAAACGCCGCAGAACTTATCCGTGTGTAGAAGCAGTACTGCATGATGAGAAAAACTAAACTACTGCTAACCCTCATCCTAACCCTCCTTTTAACCTCCCCTCTCAACGCCCAACACACTTTCCAGGTGGCCAGGGTTGTCGATGGAGACACGATTATCGTCAATATCTTTGGGAAGAAAGAAAGGGTTAGATTGATAGGAGTAGATACCCCCGAAACCAAACATCCCAAAAAACCAGTTGAGTACTATGGCGAGGACGCCTATCAGTTCACCAAAAGGCTGTGTGAAGGGGAAAGGGTTAGGCTGGAGTATGACCCCAACAATAAATACCTAAAGCACAGGGACAAATACGGGAGGCTACTTGCCTATGTGTTCCTAACAGATGGTACGTTTGGTTAATGGCGGGATAGTTAAGCAGGGCTATGGACAAGCCTATACAAGGTTTCCTTTCGGAAATCTGGGGAAATCCAGAAGTATGAGAAGAAAGCGAGGCAGAAAGGGTTGGGGCTGTGGGGGTGGTGGATTGAGGAAAATAGGATGGTGGGTAATTTACTCTGGCCTTTCCCATCCGTCAAAAAAATATCCCATAAACATCGAATTTATGGTACTATACAGAATCTGTTACTATTGTCGATTACTGTATCAGTTACCATTGAATATTTTGTGTTCTGCGTAGTATATGTTCGGCATCCTGACACACGGTCAACATTCGATCGCTCTTGGCAGCACACAGATATGAGAGTCGCTTATGGCGCTTACGTTTGAATGGGATGAGGAGAAATCGAAACGGAACTTCAGGAAACATGGTGTCAGATTCGAGGAAGCCAAGACTGTCTTCAACGATCCATTTGCGATTACAATCGGCGATCCTGATCATTCGGATGAGGAAGAGCGATATCTTGATATAGGCCTCTCCTCGACGGGGAGGGTGTTAGTGGTATGGTATACTGAACGGGAAGAGAACATTCGCATCATTGGCTGTCGCAGAGTGACGCCCTCTGAAAGGAAGACATATGAAGAAAGAGAAGATGGGTTCTAATACCAACGAAATGAGAGACGAGTACGATTTTTCGACTGGAGTTAGGGGCAAACACTACAGGGCCTACCGTGAGGGGCATACGCAGTGTGTCCACAAGGAAGATGGCACAACCTCTGTCCAATTCTTCACCAAAGAGGACGGCGCCGTCATGCTGGATCCTGACGTCAAAGCGCATTTTCCGGATTCTGAATCTGTGAACAAGGCCTTGCGTTCGTTGATTACTGAATGATGAGTGATCAAGGACGCAGAACCAGTCAATGCACCTGACGGGCACACAGTTTCGTTGTCTCGCCTGCAAGTATTTAGGGGGACCTTGCCCCCTTCTGAAATTGTGGCACAAACAGCTGGTCGTATATTTCCGTTGTGCACAGTAGATCTGCCGACGAAGTACTTCAAATAACCTGTCGGGGTGAATCAATCTTGATGACAGTACGGATAGTCTGGAAGCCATAAAAATATCAAGGGGCTAACCACTGCTGGCTAACCCCTTGTTTTTTGTCGCGGGGCCGACGAGACTCGAACTCGCGACCTCCCCGCCTTCAGGGGCGGGACGTTCTAACCAGTTTTTCTATGTAATCCTTGTTCTTGCGACGCTTAATTTGGTTTTCACGTCTTATAGCGCTGGACTTATCATGGTGTTCTTCAGAATAGACAACCTTCCATGGTCTCTTAGCCTTAGTGTATGTCGACCGACCTTGATTATGTCGCTCAATTCTCTCATATAAATCTTGAGTGGAACCGATGTAATAACTTCCATCTTTTTCGGATTGAATTATATAAACGAAATATGGCATCGCATAAAAAAGGCCTGTCACCCTGGAACTATGATGACAAGCCTTATAACTAATGGCGGGGCCGACGAGACTCGAACTCGCGACCTCCGGCTTGACAGGCCGGCGTTCTAACCGACTGAACTACGACCCCTGACTCTCACTCGAATCCCTGATTCCTTGACTCCTTGAATCCTCTTAATCCATCAGCTAACTCGGAGATTATCCTTAATTATTCACGATTCATCATTAGAAAAATCCCCCCGAGGGGATCTCCCCCGGGGTTCGTGAAGCCAAGAGTGACCAGTTGGTGACTGCCCATTCCTTTTGCTCGTAGCAAGCGGTTGGTAGGCGGAACAGGATTTGAACCTGTGACCCTCGGCTTGTAAGGCCGATGCTCTCCCACTGAGCTACCCGCCCATCCCAAAAGGGTCTAATCTTCTGTCTCAATTGAGAGACTGGTTCGTACGCTCTTGGACTTCCTCCTTCTCGTAAAAGGTTTCAGAAATCTCTTTTTCCTTCTTCGGCTTCATGAAATCCTCAGGGTTATCGAGTATCAAGGCCATCTTCAAGACCTCATCCATATGTTCAACCATGACAATATGTACCGTCCTCGAAACCTTGGAAGGGATCTCCTTAATGTCTTTTTCGTTCTCCTTCGGGATGATAATGGTCTTTATACCACCCCTGTGCGCAGCCAAGACCTTCTCTTTCAGTCCCCCGATCGGAAGAACCCTACCCCTCAGAGTTATTTCTCCCGTCATGGCTATGTCTTTCCTCACAAGCTTCTTTATGAGGGCAGAAGTTATAGCCGTGGCCATGGTAATGCCGGCTGACGGTCCGTCCTTTGGTATAGCGCCTTCGGGAATATGTATGTGTATGTCGACCTTTTGATAAAAATGCTTTTCTAAACCAAGGAGTTCTGCCCTCGAACGGACATAGCTCAAGGCCGCCTGTGCAGATTCTTTCATAACATCGCCCAGTTTCCCGGTAACGGTGAGGTTACCTTTACCCGGCAAAATCGCTACCTCCGTGGTAAGTAGCTCTCCGCCCTGTTCAGTCCAGGCAAGGCCGGTCGCAAGCCCCACTGCCTCTTTTTCCTCCACCTTCCCGTATCTGTATTTCCAAACTCCCAGATACTTCTGAAGGCTGCTCAATTGAATCTTGATCTTGGTGCCTTTCCCTTTTTTAGCAATCTCTTTCGCTACTTTCCTGCAGATGGATGCGATCTCTCGCTCAAGGTTCCTGACACCTGCTTCTCTCGTGTATTTACGAATTATACCCAAGATAGCCTGCAGTGAGAACGTTAGATTCTTGTCGGTTAGACCATGAGCTATCAACTGCTTTAGCATTAAGAATTTCTTAGCGATATTCAATTTTTCCAATTCGGTATACCCAGCGATACGAAGAATCTCCATCCTATCCTGCAAAGGGAGGGGAATCGAAAACAAAGTATTCGCTGTCGTAATGAACATCACCTCGGAAAGATCATAGTCTACATCCAGGTAGTGGTCGTTAAATGAATGATTCTGTTCAGGATCCAAGACCTCCATAAGTGCAGCTGATGGATCCCCTCTAAAATCGGTGCTCATCTTGTCCACTTCGTCCAGGAGGAATACAGGGTTGTTTGAACCTGCCTTCTTTAAGGACTGGATGATTTTACCGGGCATCGAACCTATGTAGGTTCTCCGATGTCCCCTTATTTCAGCCTCGTCGCGGACCCCACCGAGCGAGCACCTGACAAACTTCCTTCCCGTTGCCCTCGCGATCGATCTGGCTAAAGAGGTCTTGCCCACCCCTGGAGGCCCAACGAGACACAGTATCGGCCCCTTCATCTTCTCCACCAAACTTCGGACTGCAAGATACTCCAGGATTCGTTCCTTGACTTGTTTCAACCCATAGTGGTCTTCCTCTAGGATCTTCTCAGCTTCTGTTATGTCCAGTTTATCTTCGGTCTTGTCACACCACGGAAGCGAGATTAACCAGTCGATATAGTTGCGCACTACCGTGGCTTCAGCTGACATGGGGGCCATCATCTTAAGCTTCTTAAACTCCTTTTCAACCTTTGCTGTGGCCTCCTTTGACATCTTTTTCTTTTTGATACTCTGTTCCAGTTCACCGAGCTCGGTCTTGAACTCGTCCTTCTCCCCCATCTCCTTTTGGATCGCCCGCATCTGCTCACTGAGGTAGTATTCCTTCTGGCTCTTCTCCATCTGTTTCCTAACCCTACCTTTTATCCTCTTTTCGATCTGGAGGATCTCAATCTCAGATTCAATGAACTGATACAGCTTTTCCAACCTCGGTCCCGAGTCAATAGTCTCTAAAATGTCTTGCCTATCTTCTAGTTTCAGATCCATGTGGACAACAATAGTATCGGAAAGCCGAGCAGGGTCCTCTATTGTTGATACCGTGGAGAGCATCTCCGGGGAGATTCTTCTGTTTAATTTAACGAAGGTTTCAAAAGAACTTTTCACCCTTCGCATCAAAGCCTCAACCTCTTTCGTTATCTCACAAAACTCCTTGATCTCTTCTATGCTTACCAAGAAGAACTGCGTATTAGGAATAAATCTCTTTATCCTCCCCCTCTTTTTACCCTCAACCAAGACCTTAACTGTTCCATCTGGTAGTTTTAAGAGCTGAATGATAGTCCCCAGAGTCCCAACTCGGTAAATCTCGTCTTCTGAAGGATCCTCGCTTTGAGCAGCCTTTTGACTAGCCAGGAAGATACCTTTCTCGTTTTTTAGAGCATCCTCCAGGGCGTTTATCGACTTTTCTCTCCCAACGAACAGTGGCACGACCATGTAAGGGAATACTACGGTATCCCTGAGGGGTAGCAATGGATGTACCTTCTCAACGGTGGGCGGGTCAACCGGATCTTTAGAAAATTTGAATAACATTTTTCTGTACCCTCCCTAATCAGAGTCGTTATTTTAAATTACGGCCACGTATTGCCTCGATTCACGCAGACTCTGCTTCTTGCCCATATATGAGTATCGGTGTTCCTTTTCCCTGAATCACTTCTTCTGTTATTACACACTCTTGGATGTTAGATTGGGATGGTAGTTCGTACATGACATCCAGCATGATATTCTCCATGATCGATCTCAACCCTCTTGCTCCCGACTTTCGCTTGTGAGCCTCTTTCGCTATCGCTACCAGGGCACCATCGGTGAAATCAAGCTCAACTTTCTCAAATTCAAATAGCTTTCTATACTGTTTCACCAAGGCATTCCTCGGTTCTCTCAATATCCTTACGAGGTATTCTTCGTCCAAATCATTGAGGGTAGCAATCACTGGCAGCCTTCCAATAAATTCGGGGATCAAACCATATTTCAGCAGATCTTCCGGTTGCACTTCGACTAAAATATCCCCAATCCGTTTCTGCTCATTGCGCATGATTTCCGCTCCGAAACCGATTGAACTCCCCCTGACGCGTTTCTGAATGATCTCTTCCAAGCCATGAAAAGCCCCCCCGCAAATGAAGAGAATGTTGGTGGTATCTACCTGCAGAAATTCCTGCTGAGGGTGTTTTCTACCACCTTTAGGAGGAACGCTGGCTATCGTGCCTTCGATGATCTTTAAAAGCGCCTGTTGTACTCCTTCCCCCGAGACATCCCGGGTGATGGAAGGGCTGTCAGACTTTCGAGAGATCTTGTCAATCTCGTCAATATACACAATTCCCTTTGATGCCTTTTGAACGTCGTAATCCGCAGCCTGCAATAAAGCGAGTATAATGTTCTCTACATCCTCCCCAACATATCCGGCCTCGGTAAGACTGGTAGCATCTGCAATAGCAAAAGGAACCTGGACAATCTTAGCTAGAGTTTGGGCTAAGAGAGTCTTACCGCAACCCGTCGGTCCGATGAGTACAATATTGCTCTTCTGGAGCTCAATCCCATCCAAATCCACCTTGGAGTTTATTCTCTTGTAATGGTTATGTACGGCAACAGAAAGAATCTTCTTGGCCCTCTCCTGCCCTATGACGTACTCGTCCAGAAACTTCTTTATCTCGAACGGCTTGGGGACCATCGCCTGTCTGCTGTAAGCCCCCTCTTTCTCAAACTCTTCGGCAATAATATCATTGCACAGTTCAATACACTCATCACAGATATAGACGGTGGGCCCAGCTATGAGCTTCTTCACTTCCCTTCTACCTTTACCACAAAACGAGCAGCTCAAATCACCCTGATTGTCACTAGCTTTCTTATTCACTTACCTCCTCCCCATTTATTAGTAATCTTCAACAATAAACGATGATATTAAATGAACTATTGAGAGCCCTTCTTCTTAATGACTTCGTCAATGATCCTGTATTCTTTTGCGTCCTCGCTCCCCATAAAAAAGTCTCGATCAGTATCCTGTCGAATCTTCTCTAACGGCTGCTTAGTATGTTCCACCAATATGTTGTTTATGTTTTCCCTTATGTGTAGGATCTCCCGAGCATGAATCTCGATATCCGTTGCCTGCCCTTGGAAAGCGCCTAAGGGCTGGTGAAGCAATATTCGGGAATGAGGAAGGGCAAACCTCTTTCCCGGTTCTCCGGCTGCCAAAAGCAAGGCTCCCATACTTGCACATTGCCCGATACACAGCGTTGATACCTGGGGCTTTATATACTGCATGGTGTCGTAGATAGCAAGGCCCGACGTAACCATACCACCCGGAGTATTGAGATAGAGATAGATATCCTTATCAGGATCCTCAGACTCCAAAAATAGCATCTGGGCGATAATCAAATTAGCCACTACGTCATCGATAGGAGTACCTATAAAGATGATCCTGTCCTTTAATAACCGGGAGTAAATGTCGTAGGCTCTCTCTCCACGACCCGTCTGTTCAATCACTATTGGGATCAGTGTCATTCTTACTTTTCTCCTCTTCTTCTATTTTAGCGCTATTGATTATAAAATCAAGGGTTTTTTCCGTCATGAGTCCGCTTCTCAGTCTCTCCCTCGCATCCTTTGTCTCGTAATAATCCCGTACAGTTTCGACAGTCTGACCAACTCTGTTCGCGATTTCAACTATCCTGTTTTCAATTTCCTTTTCATCTACCTCAATAGATTCTTTTTTCCCAATCTCTTCAAGAAGCAAACTTCCCCGGACCTCTTTCTCAGCTTGGTTCTTATAGTTTTCCCTGAGGCCATCAAGAGAAATGCCAGCTTTTTCCATACTTAATCCCTGGAAGGCCAATCTCTTCTCCGTTTCATTTATCATGTACTGAAGATGTTGGGTGACCATTGAGGACGGAACTTCAAAAGGGTTCTCCTCAACTAACCTATCTAAGATCTTGTCCTTGAGCTCGGATTCTACCTTGACTCTCCCTTGCCTTTCTAAGTTCTCCTTTATCCTCTCCCTCAGTTCCGCTAAGGTCTCAAATTCCCCCAGATCTTTAGCAAAGTCATCATTTAATTCATGTATAATCTTTTCCTTGATCCCTTTGATTTCGACTCTGAAGGTAACTTCTTTAGCAGCCAAATCTTTCTTACTGTGGTCTTCAGGCACGGTTACCAGAATATCCTTCTTGTCTCCCTTCTTAAGCCCTACCAATTGCTCCTCAAACTTTGGCAAAAAAGATCCAGAGCCCACTTCCAATACGTGATCGACAACCTTCTCGCCTTCGATGGCCTCATTACCTAAAAACCCCTCGTAATCAACAACAGCGAAATCTCCGACCTTGACAGCCCGACGTTTATCTACTTCCTGCAACTGGGCATTTACTTGTTGTAACTCTGCAAGCTTCTTCTCTATATCCTCGTTGGATATAC
>JBDRGH010000237.1:0-2442 GCA_043818015.1 Pseudomonadota bacterium | reverse complement strand
AGGGATGCTTTTTCCTAGGCAATGTAGTTTTTCAGCAATCTCGTCAAAACTTGACGGGCTGCTGTCCAACTCCCTTCTCGCTTTGTCCAGAACGTTTTTTGATCCGCCAGAGGCGGACTAGCCCCGAGACCTGGTTTGTTATGAAATAGTGTCCCTGAGTCTGAATCAATAAATATATACTCGACCCCCTGAATCCTGGAACCCTTGAATCCTTTTCACCAGTTAAATGGGCGAACAACTAAAGTTCTTAATGCCCGGTCAAAGGAATTTCTGTTTGGCAACTGACCATTAATATGAAAAGAATCTCGGGACACAGATTAAAAGTACTCCCAATAAGGCCAGCACCAATCCAGAAGGAGCGAAGACCCCACCGATTATGTCCAGCGGCCTATTGGAACTGTATGCAGCCCAAAACCCCCAGCAAATCATTGAAAGTCCAACTATCACCATTGTAATGTGAATAGCCACCATCTTACTTTTCACCCGCACCTTCCGAGCATCTCTACGCCCTGATCATGCCCACTATCCATAAGGCATAGAAGATGATAATGACCCCCCCCCATAGTAGTGCCCTTCTTCCATCGAACCCCTTTTCTCCAGTAAACACGCGAAAGATAAATCCAATAATACAGCCTATCCAACCCAAAAAACCAACCTCTAAAATGACTGACCAGAAAACGTTAGGCGCCAAATTCTTCTTCAATATCCTGAGGGCATCTTCTCTCCTTTGCTCAAATGGCCTTGTCCTGTCTTCCTCTGAGTAGGGTTTTCTCTTTGCTAACAGAGTTGAGATTCTGTTATCAACTCTATCTATCCATTCACGATACGGGGTATAAAAGCTTCTCACCGAATAAAAACTGCTTCGAAGTTCTTGATAAGCCATCATTGCAAGATCATTATCCCCATTTTTCTCCGCTTCATCTCCAATTTCCCAAAGGCGTTCAGCCGATCTGGCCACATATCTATTTAACGGCGTATACCACTGAATTGATCTCTGGTAATGGACAATGGCAGCCTCAGTATCCCCTTTCTGTAATGCCTTTTCCGCCCTGTTGTATTCCTTTATCGAGCCTGAATATACCTTTATAAACGCCATAGCAATCACCAAAAATACCACAGCCGCTATAGCGATAACCCTCTTTTTGAGTCTGCTCATGCCCATCTGTATTTGACCTGTTAGGTATTACTACTGACCCTTACTTAAAATCTCGCCTCTGGAAGATAACCATGGATGTAAACAGAACTATCGTTATGTACAAAATCCCGTAGAGCATGGCGAAGGATAAATACTCGAAGCTCACAGGAACATGGTGAACCACCATTCCCTTGATATTGAAGTTTTCCAGATTTGGGAAAACATAGTATATAAATGCGGTGGAGTATCTCATCATCGTCCCTCCAGATTCAGCCCCGAACGTCATCAAATCCCCCGAGAGGTGTCCAACAACATATACAGCCAAAGTGAGTAAACCACTTAAAACGGGAGTAGAGAACGACGAAAATAGAATAGCAACGGCAGTGATGGTCATCAATTCAAAGAGGAGCAGTAAAATCGCCTTGAGGATTGAAAGATCTATATACCACTCATAGAACAGGATCAGAATTAAAAGACCAGCGGACATGATAGCGACCTCTACAAAGAGGGTCAAGACCAGCCCCAGGTACTTACCCAAGAGAAATTGATAACGGTGGATCGGTTTTGCAATGACCGTATAGATTGTCCTTTTTTCGATCTCCTTGTAAACCAGGCCAATTCCTACGAAGATCGCAATCAACAAGCCAAAGATGGAGATACTTGCTAGCCCCATGTCCTTGATAATCTTGATATTCTCCCCAATAGTCAGTCTGCCCAGCAGGATCGACCCGCCAATCATCAGCAGGGCAAAGAACAAGAGGTTATAGAGCACCTTATCCCTGATTGCTTCCCTAAACGTGTTGATCATAATAGCCCTTATTTTCATAGAGCGATCCCCCCGCTTACCTTCTCAACAAGGTACTCCTCCAAAGTCTTCCTCTTAGGGGTCAACGAGAAGACTTTGCCCTTATCCTTCTCGATAATTCTTAGTACCCTATCCCTGTCTTCCTCCCCACTGACCATAATAAGCACTTTATCATCCCTTATAGTTACCTTCTTTGCAATAGTCTCAATCTTCCCGATCGCATCTTTCTCAACGTGGGAGGCCACGATCTCTATAGATTCGATCTCCAGACTCAGAAGATTATCTAAACTTCCTGCGTCTATCAATCTTCCCTGAACTACTATCCCCACTTTGTCGCACAACATCTCTACGTCCGATAGTATGTGTGATGAAAATAGGATGGTCTTTCCATTTTCTTTCAGATGAAGGATAATATCCTTGATCTTTGCCCTTCCTATAGGATCCAATCCTGACATAGGCTCATCAAGTAGGAGAAGTCTCGGATCGTTAACCAATGCCTGAG
>JBDRGH010000236.1:0-4872 GCA_043818015.1 Pseudomonadota bacterium | reverse complement strand
CAAGTCATCCTGATGCCAATGATAAGGGTTATGTGTCCATGCCCAATATAACTGTTATTGGGGAGATGATAAATATGCTTTCAGCCACCAGGTCATACGAGTCAAATGTGACGGCAATTAATGCAACGAAGAATATGGCCTTGAAGGCGTTAGAGATAGGTAATGTTTAGTGGATTTGGGGTCACACCCAAATCGTTATTATGATATATATTCGAGGTGGGTTCCGGTGGTCAAGCAGGTGGTGAATTCCCACGGTTGAATATTCATTGCTGACGGAGAACAATCTGAAGTCGGGTTAACGACACGCAGGTGGAGGGGAGGTGTTTCAGATGAGAGACATTTTAATCCAGGATAGTTTGAAGACAGTAGTTGGAAAGAATCCTACCAAGACAGGGACGGTATCAGAAGAAGGTGAGTCCTTCGGAGCGGTTTTGAAGGATTCCATTGAAAAGGTAAATAAACTCCAGAATGAAGCTGATCAAGCGATTACAGAGCTGGCGGTTGGCAAAACCAAGAGTATCCACAAGACGATGATAGCATTAGAAAAGGCCGATATGTCTTTCCAGATGATGATGCAGGTTAGAAACAAGATAGTAGAGGCATATGAGGAAATTATGAGAATGCAGGTATAAAGGAGAGTAAGGAGTGAAGTTCTTTCAGCAACTTATCGCTCAGCTTCAAAATATATTTAAAGAACTCCCCACAGGCAAAAAGATCACGTTCTTTGGTACCTTGGTGGTCTCTCTCATAGGACTTGCCACGCTTGTCGTACTATCCCAAAGACCGACCTTTGAAGTACTTTACTCAAATTTGAGTCCGGAAGATGCGGGGTCTATTCTATCGAGGCTAAAGGAGCAGAAGATCAGTTATCGTCTTTCGTCCAACGGGACATCCATTTTGGTACCCGTAGAAACGGTATATGAGACCAGATTGGGCTTAGCGAGTGAAGGTCTACCTCAGGGAGGAGGGGTAGGCTTCGAGATATTCGACCGCACCAAGCTTGGAATGACTGAGTTTGTCCAAAATGTAAACTATCAGCGGGCGTTACAGGGTGAACTGGCCCGCACTATAAAGCAGCTTTCGGAGGTGGAACAAGCCAGGGTTCATGTGGTAATACCTCAAAAATCCCTTTTTGTCGAAGACCAGAAGGAGGCAACGGCCTCAGTTGTGCTGAAACTCAAGCCTGGAGCAAAACTGACCCAAAGCCAGACTGAAGGAGTTCTCCACCTGGTTGCGAGCAGTGTAGAGGGTCTCAAACCCGAAAAGATAACCATAATGGACAATCACGGTCGGATATTGGCCGGAGGTGTTGAAAAGTCTTCGAATACCCAGCTTACAAGCTCTCAGCTGGAAATTAAGCGTGGTCTGGAGAGTGACCTGGAGACGGGAATTCAAACTATGCTTGAAAAGGCTGTGGGCCAGGGTAAGGTGTTAGCTAGAGTGTTTGCCACCTTGGATTTTAAACAGGTACAGAGGACGGAGGAGCGGTACGATCCTGACAGTTTGGTGGTTAGAAGTGAGACGCGTCTCGGTGAAAACTCCAAGGGTTCTAATTTCACACCGAAAGGCGTACCAGGGGTGGAGTCTAACCTTCCCAATAACCGAGGTACACCGGATGTAGCCGCAGCCGGTCCAGAATTTCAAAGAAAGAACGAGACGATTAATTACGAGATAAGTAAGACTACGAGTCACATTGTTGAACCAATTGGTGATATCCAGAAAATCTCGGCTGCGGTGATCATAGACGGAACCTATGAAGTGGTTAAAGGGAAGGATGGCAACGAAGAAAAGAAGTATACTCCCAGACCCGAGGAGGAGATGGAAGGATTTAGAAACATCGTCAAGATGGCTGTTGGTTATAACGCCGATAGGGGTGATAAGATCGAGGTCGTCAATATACCTTTCGAGACGATTACTTTCATGCAAGGAGAAGAGATTTCAGAAGCCCCTGGATTCAGGGAGCTTTGGTCTCCAATCCTAAGGTTCGGAGTAACCTCTATGGCCCTTATCTTGCTGTTTTTATTCGTCCTGAGACCTATCATAGGATGGGTGACAGGCCAGAGGGGAGCATGGGATGTGACCGGAAAGCTCCCTAAGACCGTAGGAGAGTTGGAGGCAGAAGCGGAGGAGATGCGAGCGGATAAGAGCTTGGCCTCAACAAGAGAGAGAATGCTTGAGTTGGCGAAGACTGATAGTGAACGAACAGCACAACTAGTTCGTCGATGGTTATTGGAAAGGAAGTAAGGGTATATGGAAGGAGCGAAGGTTTCAGGTGTAGATAAAGCAGCTATTCTACTCCTCTTTTTGGGCGAAGACGTTGCCTCTAATGTTCTTCGCAAGCTTAATGACGATGAGATCCGTCTGGTTAGTAGGCAGATGGTTCAACTTAGAAATGTGGGATCGGGAGTCATCGATGACGTAATAGATGAATTTTCTGCACTAATCTTGTCTCCAAGTTTGGGGTCCCCGGGAGACGATCAGTATGTAAAGAGGCTGTTGCTCAAGGCCCTTGGTGATGAAAAGGCGAGGCCTATTATCCAGCTACTTTCAACGCCAATGTTTGATGACCAGGGGGGGGGCGGAGTGGAGACACCTATAATAGAATCACTTCGAAAGCTAGACCCAGAGGCGATCTCAAATTTGGTCAGGAATGAACATCCACAGACAACTGCTCTTATTCTGTCTCACTTAAGCCCGGACCAGGTATCGAAGGTAATCCCCCTTTTGCCAGAAGAATCGCAATCGGACGTGGTAATTAGAATTGCCACTCTCGACAGAATACCACCGGGTGCTATAGACGAGATCGAGGATGTACTACGTGCTGAGATAAGAAAGATGGGGATAGGACAAAACCGTAGTATAGGCGGCATGGAACCCGTGGCGGACATGATGAATAGAATTGATAGGACTACCGGAAACGCCATCATGGTAAAGATTGAAGAGGAAGATCCTGATCTGGCAGAAGAGATCAAAAGGTTGATGCTTGTCTTTGATGACTTGGTACTCATTGATAAGCGAGGAATGCAAATGGTGCTCAAGGAGGTTTCTAATGAGGACATTACCCTGGCATTGAAGACGGCCAGTGATGCGGTGAAGGAACATATCCTGGGTAACGTATCGGAGAGGGCTGCTGCCATGATACAGGAGGACCTTGAGGCCTTGGGGCCTGTTCGGGTCAAAGATGTTGAAAAGGCCCAGCAGTCGATTATAGCTGTAGCAAGCAAGCTTGCGGATGAGGGTAAGATATTCATCAGCGGACGGGGAGGTGAGGATATAGTTGTCTAGGATTATAGGGGCTAACTTGCTTGATAGTGTTTGGAGACCTTACTCAATGAGTGAGATATCCGCGGATGAGGCCCTTCCAAAGAAGGGTACCCCCGAGCATCTATTTGAGAGGACCGGTGTTGAAAGATCCGCCGATTCCATGGAGGAGGCGAGGGAAGAGGCTAATAGGTTAATTCGTGAGGCCAAGAAGAAGGCCTCAGATATTGAACGAGAAGCCTATGAAAAAGCATTTGATCAGGGAGAGAAGGCGGGGCTTGAAATCGGCAGAAAGAAGGCTGAACCTTTTATACACAGTCTTCATGAAACCCTTGAAGGCCTGAATACGCTGAGACAAAGGATTTATGAGAGGACTGAAGGTGAACTGGTCAGATTGACCCTAGCCACTGCTCGGAGCATCATTCATCGTGAGATTACGGGGGACAAAGAGGTTATCTTAGATACCATCAGGGCAGCGTTAAAGAACGTAATTGGAGTAGGGGAGATAAAGATCAAAATCAATCCGTTCGACATCGCGTTTGTGCGCGAGTGGAAACCCAAAATACTGAGCTCTATTGATGGACTTAAGAATATAACCCTTGAGGAAGACACGAGCATATTGCAGGGGGGATGCATAGTTGAGACAGACTTTGGAGATATAGATGCTCGGATTGAAAAACAGATTGAGGAAGCGGAGGAACTCTTGAGGTCTTGTTTACGGGATTCGGGGAGCTGAGTCCTTCGATTCATAAATTCGGTAACGAATTTAGTCACTCAGGACTAAGTGCCGAGTGAGCAAAAAAATCAACATAACTATTGGAGAATACGTGAGCGTAATTGCGAATCGAGACACTGAGGTGGACCAGGCTATCGATCTGACAAAATACTCTAGCCGGATGGAAGGCTTTAACCCCATTAGGGTTTATGGAAAGGTAACCCATGTTGTTGGTTTGACCATAGAAGGGCACGGACCAGGTACAACGATAGGGGAGATATGCGATATATATCCGAGGGGTAGCAACTCACCGTTAATTGCAGAAGTGGTGGGTTTTCGAGATAATAAAGTTTTATTCATGCCCTTAGGGGAGATGCACGGGATAGGACCGGGAAGTCGCATTGTGGCTAAAAGACAAAAGGCTACTTTGAAAGTGGGAAATTCCTTACTTGGGAGAGTAATAGATAGTTTGGGAAATCCAATCGACGATAAGGGACCTCTTGACGCTCATAAGGAGCAATCTATTTACTCCTCGCCTATTAACCCTCTTCACAGGGGGCGGATCAGAGAGCCGCTTGATGTGGGGATCAGAGCTATAAACGGACTTCTATCGTGTGGTAAGGGGCAAAGGATAGGTATTCTCTCGGGTACTGGGGTAGGTAAGAGTGTTCTCCTTGGTATGATTGCCAGGAATACCAAGGGGGATGTCAATGTCATTGGATTAGTAGGAGAGCGCGGGCGTGAGGTGAGAGAGTTCTTAGAAAAGGACTTGGGAGATGAAGGATTAAAAAGGTCCGTAGTAGTTGTAGCTACCTCTGACCAGCCGCCGTTACTTCGGATGAGGGGTGCCTATGTTGCCACGACCGTTGCTGAGTTTTTTCGTGACCAGGGCAAGC
>JBDRGH010000235.1:0-2031 GCA_043818015.1 Pseudomonadota bacterium | reverse complement strand
CCCGGACCGGTAAGGCTCTGCCTTTCAGAGCTCACTTCGCCACAAGGGAAGCAAAAATTGTGGCTAAAAACATTTGGGCTGATATTAGGGGTAAACCCCTTAAAGCTTTCCGCAGCAGTTCAAACCCGTCAATTGTTTCTCTGGGTTCTCATACCGCCATCGCAGACTTATACGGCTTCAACTTTCACGGCTTCACAGCTCGGTTTTTGTGGCTAGCGAGCTATCTCGTACTTATGAAAGGCTTCACCAATCGCATAAGAGTAGTCACTGATTGGCTGCTTAACTTCGCTTTTGGTCGCGATACTACCTTACTTAAGATAGAGAAATCTAGACCTTGGGTTTCACGTGATAAACGGTTGTGAGGGTACCCAGAAAAAGGTAAACAGAGGTAATAAGTTATTACCAATTCCCATGAGACAGGAAAGAAGTTGATACTCAACGGGAGACAACACCTGATTCTTTGCTTTGCTCTTATCCTCTTGATCCTTGGCTTGGGGCCAGGTAGGTCTCATGCTGCTGAAGAGTTTCCTGTCCCTCCCCCCCCCTTCACTCCCGGTATCTATCCCTGTTCGGATTGCCACAAGGAGATAGAACCGAACCCGACCCGTAGGACCTTGGAAGATGAACACACCAACATTAAGCTTAAGCATGCCGAATATGTCCGGTGGTGCCTTGATTGCCATGATGTAGCTGACCGGGATAAACTAAGACTCCAAAGTGGCGAAAAGATCGGTTTTGACGAATCATACAGGCTCTGTGGCCAGTGCCACGGAACCATATACAGAAACTGGCAGCGGGGGATCCATGGAAAAAGAACAGGTTACTGGAACGGACGCAAAGAATACCTGCTTTGTGTCCACTGCCACAATCCTCATAACCCTGGATTCAAGCCTTTAAAACCTGAACCACCCCCGGAACGACCAGCGAAACCCCGCGACCTTATTGGGGCACATTAAAGAAAAGGCCAATTTGAGTGTGGACTCCATGAAAGAAGCAAAAGAGAGGATTGAAAAGGCAAAACGGCTTTCCAGACGGAAGTTCTTGAAGGGAATGGTGTCGGGGATTGGTGCATTAGCCCTTCCCGTCCCATCATTACATGCCTTTTCATGGGAGGAGTTTTTTCAAAAACATTTTAAGCGAATGACGCCCGAAGAAATCAACAAGACCCTTCGTAGGCTGGAAGAAAAATACGCCAAGAGTTACAGCCAAAAGGTGACAGTGAGCGCTACCCCGGCCATGAAAGGGGTACTCTTCGGATATGCCCTTGACCTTTCACGGTGTATCGGTTGTCGAAGATGTGCCTATGCCTGCGCTAAAGAAAACAACTCATCCAGGAAGCCCCAGATTCAGTGGATAAGGGTTGTCCGACTTAGAGAGGGACATCTGATCAATCTCGAAGAGGCAGATCATTACTACAACCCGGACAAAGTACCAGAAGAGGGATACTTCTATATGCCGGTACAGTGTCATCAATGTGAAAACCCCCCTTGCGTGAAGGTTTGTCCCACCAAGGCCACATGGAAAGAACCTGATGGTATCGTTGTAGTGGATTACAACTGGTGCATAGGATGCAGATACTGCATGGTGGCCTGCCCCTATTTTGGGAGACGCTTCAACTGGTCCAAACCCTTTATACCGAGAGAGGAGCTTAATCCCGAAACAGAATACCTGGGTAATCGACCCCGCTGGATAAACGTGATGGAAAAGTGTACTTTCTGCCTGCAACGGGCACGCAAGGGAAGATATCCAGCCTGTGTGGAGGCCTGTCCGGTAGGGGCTAGAAAATTTGGAAATCTACTGGACCCTGAGAGTGAAATTTCCTATATCCTTAAAAACGAAAGGGTGTTCCGTCTCAAGGAAGATCTGAACACCGACCCCAAATTCTACTATTTCTTCGCCACGTAATCAAACTCCTAAGAACAGGAGAATTTGTGAAAACAGCCACACTGATCAGAGGAACATTCAAGCGTATCTTTAGCGGGGGTAAGCTTTTTCTCGTATGGATACATCTCCTTCTGATGCTAGCTCTCG
>JBDRGH010000234.1:0-4269 GCA_043818015.1 Pseudomonadota bacterium | reverse complement strand
CTCAAAATCGAGTTCCACGGCCCCGTCGCTGTAGAATAGTGATTCAATTGATTCTCTTATTCTCTTTTTGTTTTTACTTCTAAGTTCTGACATGATTGCCTGACTCCCCTCCTCATTCCTCTGTGATTTCGTCCCGTAATTGTCAATTTCGGCGGAATCAAAAAAATCTCCCAAACGAATCGCTGCCTCAAAACCATGGCCCGGATCCGATTTTCAAATCGAATTCGGAATCTGAACCTGCACCTCGTAGTCTATCACAGGTTAAGTGAAAGAGGAGGATTGCATGTGATCAATGAAAGGGTGAAAACTAGCCAATGTCAAGAAAAACTTCCGTAAAGAGATCGTTTCAAGCTTAGATCCCATACGAGCGTTACAGGGGGTAATCCACGGGATATTGGGGCGGCAGATATCTCTTTGAGAGTTTCGATTTATATCCGTAACCATTACTTTCGTCAAACTAAAGACTAACCCAAATTAAGTCTTCAATTTCGGGATGGCTCTATTTATTCCAATACTTGCCAGTATCAAATACCCAGTAGCCGTTCCAGAGGTGTGTCATTCCTGCCCTAAATGCACCAAGAGGCAAAATTTAAGGCTCCGAATAGACCGAAGCCCTCCCGGTGCTGTAACTTTTTTTTCCATCGTTCTTGGGGGTGGTCTTCTCCGGGTCATGGTCATTGGTTCCGGCCTTGTTTTGACCTCTCTCGATCCACCTGTCGATGGTCTCCTTATCAAATCCCCAAACCCTTCCGATCCGAATAGCAGGGATCTTGCCTTGAGCGGCAAACTTAAAGACAGTGATTTGATGGAGCTTGAGATATGCAGACACCTCCTTTGTGGTCATAATCTTGGCCAAAATAGAACCCCCCGGAGGAAAGCCTTTCTAGTTGGTGAAGGGGTGAGACAGAATTTCTTCTTGAATAATCCTAACCCTGACTTAAGTCAACCGAAAATAAATGAAAAACCAACATTCGAGCTATTAGTCAGACATATCAAAGGGTTTTGAGTCGGATGATATTTTCACCTACTCGACGGATATCATAGCTCTGGTCGGCAGGGAATAGGAGATAAAAACGGGTACTATCTCTTCGGTGCAGTTCGATTTCGAACAAAAAAGTCAAGGACTCGAATCCTTGAATCTTGGCGAAGTTGATTCATGCAACACTCCCAATCGGAACACCAAAGATTGGCAGATTCAACCCTACCTTAACGGTACCCCTTAGCACCCTCCCAGAACGACAAAGGCATCCGTGTTAGCAAGATAATCAAGGGTGAAAGAAGGTGGAAAGAAGCAAGATTTTGTATCCCTTTTGTGATAAGTAGGCTGATATTTCAATAGGTAATGTCGTCGATGTTGCTAGGACCACCTCTCCTTTGGGACCTGAAAAAATTATACCCTGTATGGTTAGAGTGATTTGTCTTGACTCATCCCACTTTGCGATAATAAAAGTATGAGGGCCTGCGCTGTACGGTGTTCTAAGAAATTGAAGCGTCCGAGCAACTACCTTCAATGGCTCCTCTTCATCCACCAGAGAAAGGTGCAGAAATCCTCGCTCTTTTAAGAGAGAGGCAATTTCAGGTTCGAGTCCCCTAAGGTCAACGACCGCTTCTTTTCCATTAATGTTTACCAAGAAGTCAGTTCTTAGAGAAAAATAGGAGTCTGCCTCCTTACTACCATATAGCGCAATTTCAGCTTCTGAAGAGTAAATGACGTTGGCCACGCTCAATATCTTCCTAACCAATGATAGTTTATCTGTTCCTCTCTCCATCACATTTACATCATCGATTCTTTCAACGTAGCTATCATAGCCTTTTGGATAGACAATAATCCTGACACCGACTCGCTCTAAATACTTCACGATCATTGCTGGTATTGGGGGAATATCCATTTCCGTCAAGTTGATTAAAACAAACCGCGGACCTCTTAATGAGCTTGAATTCGAAAGAGATGCAATCCAATCGCCTGTGAGCTTGAAAACAAAATCCCCTCTTAACTCAAGAGGCTCATTTTTCTCAAATACCTTATGGTAATTGGAGGAGGTCAAAACTTTGTTAAGAGCACTCCTAAGATCATCCTTCTCAATTAAGTGGACAATTCGGTAACTCGGCCAGTTTGATTCTATCAGCCTTCCTATTCTATCGGGAAGACTGTTATTCATGTCCAAAAGTAGCGTCCGGCCATTCTGGAGATAAATAACGGGAAAAGATTTTGAACTGAGTTTCATGAGTCCTCTAGGCTTGACAGGTAGGAAATGGTCTCCTGATCGAATCCAACCTTCACCCATCTGAGTTAGTATTTCACCAAGAGCATCTGCTAACAGTTTCATGTTTGTGTCTGGTTTGACACTTTTCGTGGTATGTGCAGTTACTGGAGAAGAGGTTAAGCCAGTAGGCATTCTGAAGATTTCTGGAGAGTAAATTGGCAATTTAATCGTTTGGCCTGGATAGATCGCATTAAAGTTCTTGATGGTAGGATTTATTCTCTTAATAAGGTCAAGATACTCATTATAAAGATGCTCTTTTGGAATTTTATGAATGCTTTGAGCGACCCTGACCAGGGTATCACCAGGTTTCACCCGATAGTATTCAAACTCGACATTTTGTGATGTTACAAATGAGGAGCGACTAACGGGGGTATACTCCTGACCGGATGAATTTATCGGAAGGTTTGTAACTCTTAGTGGTATTAAGATAGTATCACCCGGATGGATCAAATCAAGATTATCCAATGACCTATTCATTTCTCTCAAAAAGAAAAGGAATTCAGATGAATCGGCCCTGCTCCACAGCCCCTTCTTCCTAAAGATCTTCCAAATCGAGTCACCTTTCTGGACAACATATCTCAAAGCGAGAACTTCTTTATTATCAATTTCGTATATAAGCTCATCTGAAAAGGCCGTCTTCCTCACATGTATCGAAACGGTTTTTGAATCTTCTCCGGCGTATACTGGCTTCAGAAGGGAGAATGATAATAACAAAACGATGAGAACTAAAATAGTCTTTCTTGGGGTGCTGGAAGGATCATGTGGAATTGCTGTCATGGCAAAATACCTTTTTCTACTACCTATTGTAACCTATCAGAAAAGACAAATTGTGACTTCCCTAATTAGTGATAACCCGAAGGCCCTACTCTCGGTCGTTCTTTCAATTCACCCCTCTGATTGTAGACTCCTTATCATACTCAATAGTTTTTGAGGTCGTCCTGCGCTTATGAGCTATAGGAGCAGTAGAAAGATTGCCAGAATTCCTTACTGGGTTATTGTAATGGCTGCTCTTGGGATAGGGAATTATGCTATTATCACTACGAATACTTAAAAACGCGGAGGCTTCGGTTCATGACGTCACAAGAACCCTCTGGCAACTTAACACGGTCCTCTGAAACTCTGGCATCGTAACAGAAAAGGAGGGTCGCAAAAAAACACTCTTTTCTATTGTTTGGTGACTCATCACGCGAATGCCACCCTTCGCTCTCTACCGCTTCTTTGCTCCATGCTGATTGTTGGGTCCATAATGGTTCTTCTGTCTTGGTTGCTTCGTCTGTCCTTTCCATTCCTTCTATCTTGACCAGATCGTCTTTCGGGAATATGCGCGGTGTATGAAAATACCCTCCTGTCGATTCCCGAACGTCCACCCCCATAATCGATTACAAAAGGGAATTTTTCCAAAAGAACCATTTACTTTAAACCTTCTTGCTAATGAAATTTCAACTTCATACAAAGACTACTTGATTTGAGGAGAAACTCGCTTGGATCTTCAACCGTGAGAGCTAATTGGGAAGGATCACTACCCATCTCCATAATGCTCTAATAGCTCCCGTCCGCTGATGTCTCTCACTATCGCGCAGAATGTCTTGCGTTTCTTCCAGATCAGTGCACAACCCGTTATTTCTGCAGGGAAAAGTGTCCCGTCCTTTCTTTTATGCCTGAAAATAGTAATCGCCGCCTTTGATTGCGCCGCTTTATCTGGCGCTGCTTCCATGTCAGCAAAGACGTCAATGATTCGCATCTTCAAGAAATCTTCTTTGCTGTACCCATAGATCTCTGTGGCCGCCTTATTCACTTCAAGAAATCGCTCGGTCTCCATGTCAACTAAGATGATCGCATCCTTCTGACCATCACACATCAGTTTATAGATTGCTAAAGTTTCCCCTACAAACTCCTGGGCGCGTCTTCGATCGGTTATATCTCTTACGATGGCTATTAAGTGCCGCCGACCTCCGATTTGGGTTGTCGAGACAGAAACTTCTATAGGGAATTCTACGCCATCTTT
>JBDRGH010000233.1:0-3356 GCA_043818015.1 Pseudomonadota bacterium | reverse complement strand
CCCTGGCCCAGACGCTGGCGCTTGCGCCAGGGCGGGCCTTGACCCCTTGAACCCTCTTAATCCATCAACCAATTTGGAGATGATCTTCGAATATAAATTCTTTGAAAATCAACGTCACGGTTTTAAAATTCGATCGATCTTACCAAAACCACAGCATAAGCGGCTATTCCTTCTTCCCTGCCAGTAAAGCCTAAACCCTCCGTAGTAGTCGCTTTTACGTTAACCCTTCGGACATCGATCTCCAGAGTCTTGGCGATGTTTTCGACCATCTCGGACACATATGTATCTAACCGCGGGTTTTGGGCTACTATAGTAGAATCAATATTGTTTATTCTGAAGCCCGCCTCTTCCCTTAAAATGTTTACGACCCGCAGTAATTCTATGCTGGATATCCCCTTGAACTTGAGATCATTATCCGGGAAATGTTTCCCCAAGTCACCCGCCCCGATAGCTCCCAACAAAGCATCACAAATAGCATGAGAAAGAACGTCGCCGTCAGAATATCCCAGTAACCCTCTTTTATGAGGTATGTCAACCCCACCCAATACAAGCTTTCTGCCTTCCACCAATTGATGAACGTCATAACCAAAGCCTATCTGCATAACCCAGCCTCGAACCACCAATTGACACAAATCAGGGATTTAACCCTCAATGCTGCTTTGCTAGCGTATACCAGCTCCTGCCGCATTATCTCCATCGTCAAGAAAAGCGCCAGCTATGATCAGGTCCTCTGGCGTTGTAATTTTGATGTTCCCATAAGAACCCAGTATGACTCTAACTCTTATCCCCAGAAGCTCTACCAAAGAGGAATCATCAGTGCTGACAATGTTATTCTCAAACGCATTTTCGTAAGCCCTTTTTATAATATCATACTTAAAAGTCTGAGGCGTTTGGGCAAGGTAGAGCCTCTTTCGGTCCAGCGTTTCTATAATCTCTCCACCGGGAGAGACCCTCTTAACTGTCTCTTTTACTGGAACCGCAACCACTGTTGCATCGTACTTCTGGGTTTTTGAGATAGATTCATCTATGAGTTGGGGGGTAATAAAAGGACGGAGACCATCGTGCACCATTACTATATCACAGGTGGGATCAATTGCCTCGAGGCCATTCTTAACGGAATCTTGTCTTTTAACACCACCTATGACTATTTTGGTTACCTTTTTCAAATTGTATCGGTTTACAATGTCTTCTCTGCAGCGTTTTTCCTCCCTCTTGGAAGTAATAACATAGACCTCACTAATCTCTTTGGAATCTTCAAACCTTAAGAGGGTTTGAGCTAAGATCGGTTTATCGCCTATACGAAGAAATGGTTTACTAATACTTGTACCCATTCTTTTCCCCACTCCGGCAGCAGGGATCAGGGCGACAACCCTCATGTAACCCTCTTAATTAATACCTCAAGTTTTGAACAACTCCGTCCGCTGCCTCGTCTCCCAACACAGTAAAAATCATTCTCCCAGCAGTAGTTTGAAGAACACTGGTCACGGTCACGTCAACATTCTTCCCCATGTATCTTTTAGCATTATCTACCACTACCATAGTGCCGTCATCGAGATAGGCCACGCCCTGTCCTGATTCCTTACCTTCTCTCAGTATCCGAACATTCATAACCTCACCCGGCAAAACCACGGCCTTGAGAGCATTAGCCAATTGATTTATATTGAGGACCGAGACGCCCTGAAGCTCCGCCACTTTGTTCAGGTTGAAATCATTTGTAATAACCTTTGCATTCATTTTCTTAGCTAAGGCCACCAGCTTAGTATCAACTTCTCTTATCTTTGGGAAATCCTCGTCGACAATTTTAACATCTAGGTCAACCTGCTTTTGCATCTTATTCAAAATATCCAAGCCCCTTCTCCCCCTGGTTCGCTTAATCGAATCAGAAGAGTCAGCAATGCGTTGCAATTCTTGGAGAATGAATTGAGGTATTATAAATGTACCTTCGATAAATCCAGTTTCACAAACATCTGCTATTCTGCCATCTATGATAACACTGGTATCTAGGATTTTTGGGCTCTCTTCTACAGGGTGCTTCTTGTGAAACGCCGTTAGATCAGAGACGCGAAATTCTGCGCCCTTTTTGCTCCCTATCTTTATCCCCAAATAGCCGACAATGAAGCTTGTTAACGTATGGACAAAAAGACCCGGTATCGGTTCCTCAACTAAACCTAGCAAGAATACATAGGAAAACAGGTTTGCTACAATAAGACCACAGATCAACCCTATGCATCCTCCGACTACGGCCCGCAAAGGATATTTTACGATACGTTGCTCTAAGATAAGGACCACACCTGACAGGGCTAAACCTGCTAACGCTCCCAATATTGCCACATAAAAAGATCTCATAAGTTCATACAGAACATAGTAGCCACCAGCGGAACAAGATAAAACCAGGAAAATACGCAAAACAGTAGTACCCATTTATCTATCACCTCCTTTCTCACGGATACTTGGCAAAGGATAGACTATCTTGAAGGGGCACATCAATGGCTCAAAACGCCTGGGGTTCACCTGAGGTGGAGTGCTCATGTGTAAGGGCAAAACGTTACCCGTCAAAAATACTCAGTATGTTATCTTCTATGATCTCTTCAGGACTGTTCTGGGCAATCGAGAGTTCCTTAACCAACAGGTTCCGAGCGGCATCTAACATCTTTCTTTCCCCAAAGGAAAGGTCTTTTCCTAACTTCAAGATGAAGAGATCTCTTAAAACCTCGGCTACCTCAAACACGGAACCGCTCTTGATCTTTTGCATGTTTTCACGATATCTTCTGTTCCATGTTTGATTTTCAAGTTCAATATCCTTCTTTTTTAATATATCATAGACCTTGGGAACTTCTTCTAGATGGATGACTCTTCTTAAACCGACCATCTCAATATTATTAACGGGAATCATTATCGTCATGTCACTGTCGAGTGTCCTAAATATGAAGAAAGTCTGTTCCCTCCCTGAAATCTTCTTGTTTTCAATAGACTGAATAGTCCCTACTCCATGGGACGGATATACGGCTATCTCTCCAACCTTAAACATCTGATAATCCTCCCTCTTCTCATACTTTTTCTTACGTCGAACTTAAAAACTTAACACATTTTAGCAACATAGTCAACAGAAATTATTTTGCTGAAATTATTTTGCAGCAGTTTCCTGAATCTCTCGTGAACCCTTCTGTCTCTCGGCGAAAGTTGCGGGAGCAGCGGGGTACCCATCGAGGTTGAGCCCCGAAAGGGTCACTGCGAAAGCAGTGAGCGAAGGGGATAAAGGGGTTCACTTAACTCAAAAAGACGAAGGGCAAGAGATCATAGCGGGTAATTTGACGTGACCACGATTTTGAGAACTCGATGTGAGGCAGAAAAAGACG
>JBDRGH010000232.1:0-2061 GCA_043818015.1 Pseudomonadota bacterium | reverse complement strand
GCCCGGAGAAGACCCGGGTGAAATCAGCAACCTTTACTCCCTCAAGCACTTTTTCCCGCACGTTTTTCCTCCAGACCGCTTTTATTATGAACCCTAGATAACATTAGCCTGCTTCAAAATCAGAAGCTTCTCTCTGGATATGTTCAACTCTTTCTCATAGACCTCAATGTTATGCTCTCCAATAAGTGGGGCACGACACGATACCCGTGGAGGTTTCTCCGATGATTGAGCAAAAGCACCAGGGTAAGTAATTGTGCTGCTTAACTCAGGGTGCTCTAACTCCACCCAGAACCCCCTGGCACCAAGCTGGGCATTCTCCATAATATCCTTTGTGGTAGCCATGGGAAACAGTACAGCGCGATGCTTCAATGCCCCTTCCATAAGTTCATCTGTGGTGTGGGACATGAAAAACCTGGCTATTGGTTCCTGTAATTTATCCATTTCTTCCCCAGTTGTTGTTGATGTATCAAACGCATCCCAATCAAATCCCCTTAAAAAATCGTTAGCCATCCCTTCGCTATCCATCCAGTCTATAAGCGGTTTGTTTAACCGCTTTGAATTTTCACCACTTTGCAGGTAACGGACAACGTAGCCGTCCTTACAGGGCCAAATCCGCCTTATCGTAACATTAACACCAGGTCGCATCATCAGCTTTCCCCGCCGCTGAATGACCTTGGTCATATCCCAGCTAGCTGCAGACATATATACAGCTTGAGCTACGGACGCCTGAATTGAGACATCAACGTGCTGCCCTTTCCCTGTCATCTCTCGATAGTAGAGCGCCAATACTGCCCCTACTGCAGCCTCACCCGCAGCGTGAAGATGCGCCTGAGAATGATGACTTATCCGGATAGGAGGGCGGTCAGCGTCACCCCACGAGTACATCTGGCCACCCATAGCCCAGGCTACAACATCCGGGGCTTTATAGTCCTTATACGGGCCAGTCTGCCCAAAGGGGGTGATAGAGACCATGATTATACCAGGATTAATCTTCTCCAGGTCCGAATATCCTAACCCCAGTTTATCCATGTATCCGGGCGTAAAGGACTCTATTAAGAAGTCGACGCTCTTTACCAGCCTCCTGAAAATTTCCCGACCATCTGCTGTCTCAATATTAAGAGTTATGCCCCTCTTGCTGGTATTGAAAGCAAACCAGAAGAGGCTCTTCTCAGGGTGAGGCTCATCATGATAGAAAGGCCCTATGTTCCGAGCAGGGTCACCACCCGGCCTCTCCACTTTGATGACATCGGCACCAAGGTCGCCCAAAATTTTGCCGCATAGAAGACCTTTCTCATCAGTCAGGTCTAAAGCCCGGTACGGGCTGAGCATCCCTTCTGCTTTCTCTACCATGCTTTAGCCTCCCTTTAGAAAATAATTGCTGCCTTTTTGCTTCAATGCTAGTCAGGCAGTTTTACCTTGGGCTATGGTTCCAGAAAACCATTATAATAGCTACACCTGTTTTGACAACAGTACTGGCTCATACCTATACTGTGAAACTCGGCGCACTACGTGGTCGAACCTGATTGTACTCTATCCACCATCCATCAATCAATATCTTTGCCAACAGCAATTTTCTAAGTTCTGTCCTGCCATCGAGCAGAAAGATGAGGAGACTTAGAACCTTAGCTTCAAGCTCACTATTTCAAAAGGTTTCACTGGCAACGATATTTTCCGACCCCGCCAGGTGATTTTCCCGCCTTCATCTTCCTCTTCCAGCAAGTTTACTCTTTCCACTGATGTCGGCTCCCGGAACAGGCTTATCTCTGCTTTGGCTCTTTCTCCTTTGGTCTCAAAGAATCTGAGAATTACTTCCCCGGCATCCTCTGCCTTCTTAAAAGTGACCAAAATAAGGTTTTCCGGGTTTAGCGTGACAAAGGAAAGATGTGAAGGCAGGGTTCTTTTCCCCTTTCTGACCTTCGGCAACTGAAAGCCGGACAGGCCGTAATTGAATTCGTAGGCTGGCCTGAATGAATTGCTCTCTCTCCAACCCTTTCGGTGGGGAAATAAAGAGTATTCAAAGCGACAGGTCTTGAATTCCTGGGCATCTGGGGTGGGGATGGC
>JBDRGH010000231.1:0-4456 GCA_043818015.1 Pseudomonadota bacterium | reverse complement strand
CCCTTTCTGCTCACCCTCGACCTGTCTGCGTGCAACGCACAGGCAGGTGGGTGCCCCACTGCTCCAGCAAATTTCGCCATGAGACAAAGGGGTCACTATAAATTCGGAAAACTCCGAATCTAAAAAATCTTGACAATTCAGGGAAACGTATGCTACATAATTTGAATGAATGCTCACTCATTATTGTGGGATTACGGTTCGGGGAATTGATGCTTATTCAACCGAAGTGGGCGGGGGTGACAGGTGTCACTTGTTGACAGGTTGTTGCCCAAACAGAAATAGTGAGAGCTTTGAAAAAGTATCCGTTGTTCCTTCAGAATATATTTTTTGATCCGCCAGAGGCGGATTCCCCAAAAATCCTGTTCACCTGTCTGCGTGCCTGCCTGTGCCAGCACGGCAGACAGGCAACGCACAGGCAGATGTTAGCTCCAAAGGAAATTTTTCATTTTTCAGTGCGGACTAATTAACCCACGGAGAAGGTATGAGAGAGATTGAAGCGAGCTACATTGCTGGAAAGGTAACAGAGCTCTGTATGGAGGCCAACTACGACCTTCCTGAGGACGTATTGGTAGCATTCCAAAGGGCGAAGGATTTAGAGGAATCCCCTCTTGGAATCAGCATCCTGGAACAGCTCCTGAGAAATGCTGAGATTGCCCGAAATGAGCGGGTGCCCATATGTCAGGACACCGGATTTGCTGTCGTCTTCGCCGAGTTAGGAGAAGATGTCAAAATTTCAGGGGGTAGTTTGAAAGGAGCGATTACCGAGGGTGTTAGAAAGGGATATAGAGAGGGCTATCTCAGAAAATCCATATGTCATCCCTTCACCAGAAAGAATACCGGGGACAATACCCCGCCAATCATACATGTCGATATAGTACCGGGGGAACGCCTCAAGATAATAGTAGCCCCTAAAGGCGGTGGGAGCGAGAACATGAGCCGGGTAACGATGCTGAGGCCGTCGGATGGGATAGAGGGGATTAAAGATTTTGTTGTGAATAGGGTCAGAGAATCGGGTGGTAACCCATGTCCACCAATTATCGTGGGAGTGGGAATCGGAGGGACATTTGAATATACTGCCCTTCTAGCTAAGAAGGCCTTGCTGAGGCCGGTCGGAAGCCCTAATGCAGACGATCAGCTAGCAGCACTTGAGAAAGATATGTTAGCCGAGATAAATAACTTGGGGATTGGTCCCATGGGACTGGGTGGCCGAACCACAGCACTTGCTGTTCACATCGAGATGTTCCCCTGTCACATAGCGAGCCTGCCCGTAGCTGTCAATATCAATTGTCATGCCAGTAGACATAAGGAAGTTGATGTCTAAGGAGAAAAGGGGTCGCCTGAGATGGTTAAACCAATAAAGATCTCTACCCCCCTTTCCGACCAAGATGTTGGGAAGCTGAAGATAGGAGATGAGGTCTTAATAAACGGGGTCATATATACCGGGAGGGATGCTGCCCATAAAAGGTTCGTTGATCTCATTAAAGAGGGCAAAGAGCTACCTTTTGAGATTTCGGGTCAAATCATTTATTTTGTGGGTCCAACTCCTCCTAAACCAGGCCAGGTAATCGGTTAGGCTGGCCCCACCACCAGCTATCGAATGGATGCGTACTCACCCTATCTAATAGCCAAAGGACTGAAAGGAATGATTGGAAAAGGTTCCAGGTCTCAAGAAGTTGTTGATGCGATGAAAAAGTATAAGTGTGTGTATTTTGCTGCGATCGGCGGGGCAGGGGCACTTCTTGCGAAAACAATCAAAAAGGCCGGAGTGATAGCCTATGAAGACTTGGGCCCGGAGGCTGTCAGAAGGTTAGAAGTGGAGGACTTTCCAGCAATAGTAGCCCAGGACACGCATGGCAATAATCTTTATGTTGAAGGTATGAAAAGATATCGAAGGTAGTATCTAATGGTTCACCTAGATTGTGAGTCGAAAACAAAAAGTCAGAAGGGGTGAAAGTCAAATATGAAGATTCATGAATACCAGGCAAAGAGGATCTTTAAGGATTACGGTATACCGGTACCTGAAGGAGAAGTTGCAAGTACCCCGGAAGAAGTGAGGGAGATATCTAAGAGGATAGGCAAGAAGGTTGTGATAAAGGCCCAGATTCACGCTGGCGGCAGGGGAAAGGGTGGGGGAATAAAGACGGCCGATTCGCCCCAGGAAGCGGAGAAAGTAGCTGGAGAGATAATCGGGATGAACCTTGTTACCCGCCAGACGGGCCCACAGGGAAAGAAGGTGGCGAGGGTTTTAGTCGAAGAGTCGCTGGATGTAGAAAAGGAATTGTATTTGGGGATCGTAGTTGATAGATCAAGAGATCAAGAACAGCCGGTCATTATGGCCTCCGAGGCAGGGGGAATGGAGATAGAAGAGGTCGCCTCGAGAAGCCCTGAAAAGATCATCAAGGTGGGGGCGAATCCAGTCGTGAGTTTTAGTAGTTTTCAAGGGCGTAAGCTTGCCTACGGCCTGGGTTTAGATCAATCTCTGGTCTCGAAGGCGTCCAAGATCATAGAGACGCTTTACAGGATCTTCATGGAGAAAGACGCATCTCTGGTCGAGATAAACCCTCTGGTCTTGACCAAAGGAGGGGAGTTATTGGCTCTCGATGCCAAGGTTAACTTCGATGACGATGGACTATACCGTCATCCGGAGATTAAAGAACTGAGGGATTTGGATGAAGAGGAGCCTCTCGAGGTGGAAGCATCAAGTGCTGGGGTCAATTACATTAAGCTCGATGGGAATGTGGGTTGCCTGGTAAACGGCGCTGGTCTCGCCATGGCAACTATGGACCTTATAAAGCTGGCGGGAGGGGAGCCAGCCAACTTCCTCGATGTGGGAGGGGGTGCTACAGCGGAACGGGTTGAAAAGGCATGCAGGATTCTTACCTCTGACAAAAATGTTAAGGCAATACTGGTGAATATCTTCGGAGGGATCCTACGATGTGACAGGGTAGCCAGCGGAATAGTAGAGGCTGCCTCGAACATAAACCTGAATCTACCCATGGTTGTGAGGCTCCAGGGGACCAATGTGGAAGAAGGCAGGAGGATTCTTGAGGAATCCAGTTTGAAGTTTGAAGTAGCGGAAGGGCTTTTTGAAGCGGCCGAGAAGGTAGTGGCTTTAGTAAAGAAGGTGACCAGGGAGGTATAGATGAGCATTCTCTTGAACGAGGGGAGCAGGATAGTCATCCAGGGAATCACGGGGGGTGAGGGGAGCTTCCATACGAGGGAAGCAGTGGACTTCGGCAGTAAAGTGGTGGCCGGTATGACCCCTGGGAAAGGTGGAACTGGCTTTGACGGTATTCCGGTCTACGATAGGGTGATTGATGCTGTGGAGAAAGAGGGGGCTAATGCTTGTGGAATTTATGTACCTGCTCCTTTTGCCCCTGATGCCATCCTGGAGGCCATAGAGGCTGGTATCGAACTGATAGTATGTATGACTGAGGGTATCCCGGCGTTAGAGATGGTAAAGGTGAAAAAGGCGTTGAAGGGCACAGATTCTCACCTTATTGGTCCAAACTGTCCGGGGATTACAACACCAGGTGTGGGCAAGATCGGTTTTATGCCGAATTTCATCCACTTGAGCGGACATGTGGGTGTTATTTCCCGGAGTGGGACATTAACCTATGAAGTAATCAACCAGTTAACGGGCCTGGGAGTGGGGCAATCGACTTCCATCGGGATAGGGGGAGACCCCATTGTAGGATCTACCTTTGTAGACCTATTGGAGCTGTTTGAGGATGACCCCGATACCCACCTGGTAGTGATTATAGGTGAGATAGGGGGGAATGCCGAGGAGGAAGCTGCACAGTTTGTTAAGGAGAGGATGAGCAAACCCGTAGCCGGTTTCATAGCCGGCCAGACGGCTCCGCCTGGCCGGAGGATGGGGCATGCTGGAGCCATAATATCGGGTGGAAAGGGGACAGCCGCAGAGAAGATGAAATCATGGAAAGATGCGGGGATAACGGTTGTAGAGAATCCCGCGGACATAGGGGAAAAGGTGGTTTCTCTGCTAGATAGATAATTGGTTTGTCCTGAAAAATGCCAACTGATGGATTGACAGGATTCAAGGCCCGCCCTGGCGCAAGCGCCAGCGTCTGGGCCAGGGGGTCGAGGAGTCAAGGATTCGAGTGAAATGCTTGGGAATTATACAGTCTGACATAACAGATGAGAAGCGCTGCGGTATCTGTTCTATCACATATGGCCGATGGATATGAGACAAAATCAGTCTAGAATGTATTCGGTCTTCACTTGACCCCTTGAACCCTGGAATCCTTGAATCCTCTTCACGAACTAAGTGGGGCAAGAAGCAAAATTATTAATTGACTAAGAGTTCTGTTTAGCATATAAACGAAGCTGCAACAGACCAACACTTTTTGGATTTAAAGTGGTCCCATCGTCTAGCGGCCCAGGACGTCGGCCTCTCACGCCGAAAACACGGGTTCGATTCCCGTTGGGACCACCA
>JBDRGH010000230.1:0-2887 GCA_043818015.1 Pseudomonadota bacterium | reverse complement strand
AAGGCGAAGAAATTTCTTGTTGTAAGAAGGACTGTAAGGATTTCCTGTGGAGACAAAAGGGTCATTCTAGCACCTTTCAAGGGACTCAGAATCACGTACACGGTGGATTTTGATCATCCCCTGATAACAAACCAATCCTATGCTATGGAATTCTCTGACGGGGTTTTCGAACGAGAGATCTCCCGGGCTCGTACTTTTGGTTTTTTAAAGGATGTCGAGATTCTAAAGGCTAACGGTTTAGCAAAAGGAGGTTCTCTCGACAATGCAATTGTTCTGGGGGATTTCAGGGTCATAAACGAAGATGGTTTGAGATTCCCCGATGAATTTGTTCGCCACAAGATACTCGACTCTATAGGGGACTTAAGTCTCCTTGGCGTTCCTGTTATCGGTCATCTCATTGCTTACAAATCGGGTCACAGTCTAAACTATCGGTTGATGAGAAAGGTTGTTGCCAATCCGAAGAATTGGAAGTTGATAGAGGTTTCTGACGAAGAATTTGGGAGGTATAAGGTTCCTTCATTTGGAATACTGGAAAAACTCCCGGTCTAGCCGCTTCCACGTATTCTTTCAATATTAGTCACCTCGTTCCAATCAGATTCCTTTCTCCCACCTTCTCTTTTTTGGAGAAGCGCCTGACCAGAGGGCAAACCTGAAAGTTCTGGAAAGAATTTAACCCGCTAGCGCTTCTCATAAATGGTAACCCTCTTCCCTACTCGGCCTGCAGAAAACAGCCTATCGAAAGCCTTGTGTTCAATATAACCAACGAGTACAGCCCCCGGTTTCATCTCAGTAGCCAATTTTTCTTCCAGACGTTTCTCTTCAAAGCTACCACCCATGAAGTAGTAGATAACATCAAAGCTACTAAAATCTGCTTCGAAGAAATCGCCCTTGATCAGTTTCGTCTTCGATAGATCAAAGCTCCTGGAGAGCTCCTCACGGGCTGTGAGGCCTGATGCAAACATATCCTCGTCGAACTCAATCCCCGTTGAAAGAGCACCATAGAGGGATGCTAGGAAAACAACCCTTCCATCACCACTTCCGAGGTCAAGGAACCGAACACCCGGCTTCAATACCCGATTGAAGGCCGCTAATATGTTTGGATCCTTTATGTTAGTTCGGACAAAGATACCTTTTTGCGCATAGTAACCACCAGTTTTGGAGGTCAACAATTGGCTTTCAACCTTTTCCGGCAGGGACCGATCGCAAACTTTCACAATAAGATCCACCATCTCCTCAGTAATTGATTGAGATCCTTGAGTACGAACAGGGAACGTCTCTCCTTTAACCGAGGGGTTATCTCCCGAGAGGCACTCCGGTGTTATTGAGAAAAGAAGGAAGTAAAAGACCAGAATAAGGGAAGCAAAGCGTGGGACCAAAAGACGGTCTCCTTTTTTTACGGGGACAGGCTTTACGCTATACATGATATTTGGTTTTTCTCCCATTTACTACGAAAATAAAACCTCTCATCTGCAAGTTATTTTCATGCTTCGTGGTGCCCCATGGGGCATGAGGGTTTAGTTAGTGAAGAGGATTGTTCACTCGAATCCTTGAATCCTTGACCCCTTGGCCCAGACGCTGGCGCTTGCGCCAGGGCGGGCCTTGAATCCTTTTACTCCATCAATTGATTTGAAGATGATCCTGGTATTTTAAGCCCACGATGGTCTCATACCAAAGGATCATGGGCTAAAGGCGCATTCCAATACGGAAGCCTTCTTGGACTGCTTCACCTATCAGTCTCGGCTCAACACAGTCTCCCGCCTTATAGACCTCTTTGACTTTACCTTTAATCTCTTCATATAGCCTGTCATCTGGTTTAGCGCCAGCGGCCAGAATGATCGTGTCTGCCTCTATCAACCTTTCGTTACCCTTACCATCAACAATGATTGCACCGTTTTCTACAACTTCTTTGTGGGTTACTCCGGTCAACAGTTCCACTCCGTTATTTTCAAGCTCCTCCAAGAAGGCTTCTCTTATGAAGGGCATCTTCTGCGTCGCCATGGCATCCAATATCTCGGTTACTGTGATCTTCTTACACCTGCCGACAAGATGATGGGCTGTTTCACAACCGACTAACCCGCCTCCGATTATGAGTACCTTTTCTCCTGTTTTCGCCTTTCCCAGAAGGACGTCGCCCGCAGTAACAACTCTCCCCATGTCCAGACCTTTGATTTCAGGCAGCACAGGCATACCACCGGTTGCGATCACAACCGCATCAGGCTTTTCCCTCTCCACCAGATCGGCTGTTGCATCAACCCCGACCTTTGCCTGAATGCCATGTTTTCTTGCCTGGGTTCTGAGGTATTCCAGATAGGCTCCGAACCGTTCTTTTCCCGGAGGAACGGATGCCTGCCGAAGCTGCCCCCCCAGTTCCTCTTCTCTTTCATAGAGAGTGACATCGTGACCCCTCAGGGCAGCGACTCTTGCAGCTTCAACACCGGCAGGTCCACTCCCGACCACCATCACCCGTTTCCTCTTTTCCGCCGGTTTGATCTCGGACTCTCTTTCATGCCCGAGGGCTGCGTTTACAGAACACATCAGAGTATTCCCCTTGAAGATCATTTCCTGCAAACACCTGAGGCATGCGGTGCACGGCACAATATCCTCAGTTCTCCCCTCTCTTGCTTTATTAGGGATCTCTGGGTCACATAAATAGCCCCTCGCGAATGCGATGAGATCGGCCTTCCCCTCTTCGAGAAGCGTTTCTGCTACCTCGGGGGTCATCATACCGATGGCTATTGTGGGAAGGCTTGTCTCCATCTTTATGGCCTCTGCCAGATAGGCTAGTCCCCCGGGCGTACTGGTGCAATTTATGAAGTTATCCTTTCCTATCCCATAACAAGAGACATTCACCGCACTGGCCCCCACCTCTTCCATCATCTTCACCAGC
>JBDRGH010000229.1:0-2641 GCA_043818015.1 Pseudomonadota bacterium | reverse complement strand
CTACCTTCTTATCGCGAACATCAAGGGGGAACGTCGAAAAGACCAGATCGATCGCTTCCCGGCATGTATCATAAGTGCTATCTATGACAAGAACCTGACTCATTTTATTTGACCTCCCATCTCAAGGCGGAGAGTAACCTCCTACCCCGTTTCGCGTGCCGGCCGACCGTTCTCTACCACAACCAAACCGCGCAGGTGCCTCGTCACCACTTTCCCTTGAACTTCCATGCCGTCATTGGGCGTCCAGCCGTGCTGGGAGACCTTAACACCCTGAACCCAAATGTCGGTTTCAAACGAACCGCTTGGAGTAACAACCGTCCTCCTCTTTGTTGCCGAATCTATTTTCATTTCACTGCCTCCATAGTTATTTCCGGTGCGTGGTCACAGAACATTTGGTTTATAGCTTTTCAGGGCATTCGGGGACTATTCGTGATGCCTCAAGAATCAATTCTACTGCTATCTCCGCCCCTCTCTTATAGACATTTTCACACGTGTGGTTTGAGCTCAGGGGAACGAATGTCTCCCTGAGGGGGCGGCACTCCCTCTCGCCGAATTCTTCCATGAACCTACGGTGAAGTTCATAACTTATCTCATCCACACACACGAGATCATCAGACGGCGACGTCCGGCCATAAAGTAACCCAATACAAACGATACCGGAAGCTATAGCACCACAAAGATGTCCAATTTGTGTCACAGGCAGTTCTTCCCTAGGACGTCGGTCCCTTCCTGAGGCCAGCTCTTCCAAGACGCCTTTCAGATCTACCCCAGGCTCTTTTCGTCGGGTGCCCCCTCCGCCATGAAAACCGGTTACCATCCTGACCATAGAAGGGTCCGTAATCTTTAACGTATCATTTATTGCCATAAAAACCGATTCACTACAATGAAACCCTTTCCTTCTGTTTTCTACTGCTCTCTCACCTGCCTCTTTCATTCTACTTTTGGTATCTTCGCTCATGCCTTCCTCCTTCAAATTCCCGATCTCTCGCGAAGTATGTTATGTTCATCTGTATATTCCGCTGTGTCTATCACCGTATCTTGGTGTCCTTAAACTCTTTGACCGCTCGAGTTATAGATCTTTCAACCGGCAATCGTTCAGCTGTTGATCCACCCACGTATCCATCCAACCCTTTGGTGTTATCCAGAAGGTATTGAACATCTTGTGGGGTAACCGTTGCCCCGCCATGGCATGTTACGAGGGTTTGTGGTTTCTTCCCCGAAAAACCTGCTGCAATGATCTCATCCAGAAATCTCTCCATATCTCGGGTGGGGTCAGTTCCAAGAAGTCCGGCCATTCGGAATCTCGCCAGAATATGGGTCGTGATCATGTCTGCACCGCCCGCCTCTGCAAATTTGGCTGAGATGCCGGTTCCGGCAAATGCATCAAAAATAGCTCGACCTTTATCAATCTCCGCCTTAAGTCTGTCTACTATCTCCCCTCTTTCAAATATTCTTGCCATAATGTCCTCTCCATCCCATTCTCTTGTATTCGGTTACAAATCGAAAAAACATATATCGATCTGCATAGGCCCTGTCAATAAAAGAAAGGATGAGCGGTCTTGTCTCGGGTGCCGCAAATGACGGGATTTCTCCAAACAGGCTTGCCAAATCCGGATAGAAGATTTAGTAGTGGAGTTCAGGAGAAGAAACGAGGTAAAATAACGTGTTCTGTAAGAGAAGGAGGCTTTTTATTCTAAATGACGAAGACGATTCTTGTTATTGGTACCCTGGATACCAAGGCAAAAGAGTTGGGTTATCTTCGAGAGAGAATAGAAGCAGAAGGCGTTAAATGCCTTATGATGGACGTAAGCTGCAAGTCTGAAGCGCCTAAATTTCCTTCCGAAGTCTCCTGCAGGGCGGTAGCCAATGAGATCGGAAAAGATTTCAAGGAAATCATCGGGCTTGATAAAATTTCTGCTGTGCAAATGATGACTCAGGGGGCGACAAGAATATCCGAAAGAATGCTTGCTGAGGAGAAATTTCAAGGTGTAATAGGGTTGGGCGGTGCAAACGGCGCTGAAATTGCCTGTACTGTGATGCGGACTCTGCCTATTTGGTTTCCGAAACTCATGGTAACATGTGTCGCATCGGGAAATGTTCGTCCTTATGTGGGAGCAAAGGACATCATGATGGCGAATTCAATCGGTGATATTTCCCTTAACAGAATTACAAAGAGGGTTATCAATAATGCTGCCTGTGCTATTGCAAATATGGCCAGTAAAGAATCCCTTGAAGAAGAGGAGATAAGGCCTCAGGTTTGTATTTCCACCTTCGGTGTCACCCTTCCGTGTGTAGAAAGGGCAAAGGGCCTGCTGGAAGAAAAAGGTTTTGAGGTCATCGAACTTCACGCTTCAGGGACAGGTGGAATGGCCTTGGAAGAACTCGTAAGATCAGGGGAGATCAGTGGTGTTTTGGATATCACCACGTCCGAACTCGTGGATGATTTGGTTGGAGGGATGTACAGCGCCGGGCCCGAGAGATTGGAGGCAGCGGGCACCATGGGGGTTCCGCAGGTTATTTCTTTAGGGGGCCTTGACTTTGGAAACTTCGGATCAAGAGAGACCGTCCCACCGGGATACAAAGACAGGAATTTCTTTCTCTACACGCCCTCTATTACTCTCATGAGGACCAACGTGGAAGA
>JBDRGH010000228.1:0-2296 GCA_043818015.1 Pseudomonadota bacterium | reverse complement strand
GCGGATGGCGGGATGCCTGATGTGGCTGAATAGCAAATGAATGAACCACGAAATCTAATAATTCTCTTGTTGTGAAAAAATCTTCAGAAAAAAACTTTTATGCCGGTAACTTTTTAAACTTTGCCCCAAGAATTGTTTTGTATTTATAAGTAATCAGGTGTATAATTAAGTTCTAAAGACATATAATCAGTTTTTAAAAGATTTGGCGATTGAGTTGGATAAGAGCGAGAGGACCGTCCAGTGAATGCAATTTCTTACCAAACGGATGATGAAGCCGATAGGAATCTTCACCCCACCCTGGTTATCCTCAAAAAGCGTTCAGAGAGATATCATCGCTCTTTGCGCTTTGTGGCTGTCCCTCCATAAGTAATACCTTCAGGTTATACGAATATCCGCGAGCTAGTTGAGGCGAGACTGTCTACAGTCCTGGCCTATGAAAGGAGGTGATAACAATGAAAAAGTTGGGATATCTTTTTGTTTGTTTCTTCCTAGCCCTTGGCCTAACCGTGTCTACTTTGGGATGTAAGGGAAAATCGGTCGAACAAACAGGGGAAACGAAAGCCCCTACGGGGGAAGTGACTCCTAAAGAAGAGACCCCTGCTCCAGCAGAACAAACCCCTGCTCCAGCAGAAGAGAGCGCTGCGCCAGCAGAACAAACTCCTGCCCCAGGGAAATAAATAGGATATGGTCTTAGTGCCATGCTCCTGGAACAGAGAACTCTTGGAGGTAAGCCCCCCGAGGGGGGGCGGTATCGTGAGGGGAGGTGAAGAACTAATGCCTCCCCTCACACATTTCATCAGGGGAGACCCATGAAGGGCGCAGGCCGGTCTTTCTCTTGACGGAAAGGGAGGTGGTACCCTATTCTTTGGATTCTTAAGATAGGTGGAAGAAAGAAGGTATTGACTTTCTATTGCCTATTAGTTTATAAGTCAAGGAGGACAAATTCTAAAGAAACAGGAAAGGAGAGGTGATCATGGAGGTACAGGAAAAGAGTGTAGGGAGTGTCAAATTAACCAGGAAAGAAAATTATGCCACAGTAACTTTGAACCGGCCTGAAAAGTTAAATGCACTTGACCCACGGCTGATTAAAGACCTTATAGTAGGTGTAGGTGAGGTAGCTGACGATGAGTCTGTCAGGGCAGTAATTATCACCGGAGCGGGGAGATCTTTCAGTGCTGGAGGTGATGTAATAAAAGATATAGCCCCCTTGAGAAAAAAGACTCCATCTGACTTTCATGCGTATATGAGTCAAGCGGTAGTAATGTACAGACGAATAATGGATATGGATAAGCCGGTAATAGCTGCAATAAATGGATTTGCAGTGGGAGCCGGTCTTGATCTAGCCCTCGCCTGTGATATAAGGATTGCGGCAGATGATGCAAAGATGGGGGAGTTCTTTGTCAGGATGGGCATAACGCCGGAGCTCGGGATCTATCTTTTGCCCAGGTTGGTCGGGTTAGGTTGGGCAAAACTGATCTGTTTTACAGGCGATATCATAGATGCTGCCCAGGCAGAGCGGATTGGTCTCGTTGAGAAGGTTGTGCCATCAAAGCAACTAATCTCTTCTGCTGAAGAATTGGCAAAAAGACTTGCAAACGGGCCAAAGGCTATAGGAACCATCAAGAAAGCATTAGACGAATCTCTCAGAATGACCCTCGAATCTTCCCTGGACTACATATCAAGGTTGCAGTATCAGCTCTTTCATACCCAGGACCACAAAGAGGCCGTTACCGCCTGGATAGAAAAGAGGAAACCCGTTTTTAAGGGGAAATAGAGGGCAAAGCTCTCTTGACTGCCTGTATGGTTTTGTGGAGATCTTCTTCTGTGTGGGCCAGAGACATAAAACACGACTCAAACTGGGAAGGTGGCAGATAAATCCCTCCTTTGAGCATCTCTGAAAAGTACCTGGCAAATCTATCGGTGTCAGCCTTCTTTGCGGTTGAATAGTCTATCACCGGCCCCTCCGTAAAAAAGACGGTAAACATGGACCCCACCCTGGTCGAGAACGCAGGGATGCCGGCTTTATTGGCTGCATGATTTATCTCCTCCGTTAGTATCTTGGCCTTCTCTTCCAGGGTTTCATACACCCCTGCCTGAGAGAGGATCCTTAGCGTTTCGATCCCCGCGGTCATAGCTAAAGGATTGCCCGACAGAGTTCCAGCCTGGTAGACTGGCCCCAACGGGGCCATCTTCTCCATAATCTCCCTTTTCCCGCCGAAGGCCCCGACCGGTAGTCCTCCACCTATAATCTTACCCAAACAGGTTAGATCTGGTGTCACGCCATATAATTGTTGTG
>JBDRGH010000227.1:0-2745 GCA_043818015.1 Pseudomonadota bacterium | reverse complement strand
GCCTGAAGTTCTTCGTAGACTTTCTATGCTCCCAAATATCGGAGATGGCCTGGTGAAGAGCTCTGCCATCGAAACTATCATCTTCGAGGTTCTGGCTGATCTTGAGAACGATGAGGAGAAGGGCCCGAGTTTCCAGAGCATTCGGCAGGCGTGGGATCAGTTTGATAAAAAGA
The DNA here is from genome assembly GCA_043818015.1 of Pseudomonadota bacterium. Taxonomy (GTDB): domain Bacteria; phylum Desulfobacterota; class UBA8473; order UBA8473; family UBA8473; genus JBDRGH01. The sequence continues at coordinate 2,572 of JBDRGH010000227.1, read as the reverse complement.
AGCCTCTGAAAGAATTCACGCCCCCTTCACCCGCGGAAATGGAGGTTTTCTCGGATCCACAGTTGGTATCGTTTCTACAGTCCAAGAAGTCACACAAGCTCCTTTGGGGAAAAATCCGCATCAGTAAAATCGAGGGTATTCCCGTTTCCGCAAGGACCCTCTTCGGGGAAATCTGCCGGATTGATGGCATCTCTAAAATCCAATTCGGAGGGATAGATGGTCCCCCGCATCACGGCCCGTGCAAAGTCGAGATCTCAGCACACAGCAACCCTCGGCAGATTAAAGGGATCTGTTATGACGAGGGAAAGTTCGGCGGCCGTCAGGCATTCAAAATTATCGTCAGGGACCGAACTCTTAGAGATGTGGTCCTAAACACCCTGCGTGAGCACCTGAGGTCTCTCGACCTCTTGAGTCGATAAGGAAACTAAGGATCGTTTCATGGATTGCGGCATGTGAACTTGAAGGTTCTGGAGGAACCATGAGAGAGATCAGCTTCAGAAGTTACACCGTCAAGAGTTTCTGGGGTCTTCTTGACAAAAAGTGCTTTGCCATACCAGAGCTCCAAAGGGAGTTCGTCTGGGACGCCAAGAAGACTTGCCTTCTGTTGGACAGCATTAGTAAGAAGCTTCCAATCGGAACCATTTTGATTTGGAGGACGGACCGAAAGAACCGCAATCTCCTCCGGCACACTCTGAAAGCACTTCCACCGTTCGATGAAATCAATAAGGAAATCTGGTTCCTGATGGACGGCCAGCAGCGAATCTCCGTGCTGCACCAGATTCGTGAGGGCAATGAGATCCCAACCAGCAGAGGGAGGACAGTTAATTTTCGTGACATACAATTCTCGCTTGACCCTGATTCTCCCACACGTTTCTTAAAGCATCGCCGTCCAGATACCAGATTGCACGTTCCTGTAGTTGACATATTATCCTCTGGATGGAGACGGAGACTTTCGAGGCTGCGGAAATTTGAGTTTGATCAGGTGGAGAAGTTCAGAACGAAGCTCAGGAATTATCGTATCCCCGTTATATTTGTTAGAACCCAGGATATCAATGAGGTGCGTGAATCTTTTATCCGAATCAATGCGCTTGGAACCCCCATAAGCGCAGCTGATCGTGCATTCGCTAGAGCCTCAACTCTCCGACTCCGTCATCTCGTGGATCAAGCGAGGTCACAGTGGAAACACGGGTTTCACCTTTTGCCGTCTGAAACAATCAACATTGCTCTTGCGCTGGCATACGGAGAGAAGGACGTTGGGGAGAGAGCCGTAAATGCCGCAATAGCCAAAATTGAAAAGAGGATTGAAAGGGGAGATTACTCCAACAAGCAATTCACCAAGGTATGGCGGGGGGTAAAAGAAGGTCTTGGGAGAGCCATAGATTATCTTGTTTCAAATTTTGGTGTGGTGAACCTAAGTTTCCTTCCTTCCACCAACATGGTAACCACCTTTGGGTTGTTTTACTATTTCAATAATCTGGCGCAATCGAACACTCAACAGAGACGTGAACTTCGGAAGTGGTTTTGGGCAACGTCAGTCGGGAGGCGTTATACTGGCAGAGGGTATCGGCAGAATATCCTCACAGATGTTGAATTCTTCAAGAGACTTGGACAAAAGCGAAACGCGCGATTTGACTTTAAGGAGAAGGTCCTAAAATACGATGTCAGAAGGGCCGACTATTCACAAAAGTCGGGCCTAGGGGATGCCCGTATGCCGTTTTCGATGGAGAACTGAATCTTCGGACTGCCGGCTGGCTGGACGCTGAAGAAACTGGAAGCATCGGCAAAATCTTAGTGGCTAAGGTTGAATCGATAGAGGATAGCCTCGGTAACAGTCTTGCTATAGGAATTGACTCGCCGAGAGCCCCTCTGTCTTCCCCCAGAAGATTCCGTTGGAACAGCCGTAGGCAAAAATGGGAGCGAAGGCAAAACGGTGCTGGCTATGGAAGGCATTGCGAAGTGATCATAAAGGCCCTAAATTTAGGCAATCCTCAGTGGACTCCCATAGAGGGCCAGTGTCCGGAGTGGATGATGCTGGGATTTAAGTTTTTCCATGGCTTAATTGGCAGAACCGAGGTATTTGAGGTTTTTCCAACGGCCTCCTATAATATGCTGGATGGAGCCGAGGAGCTTAAGTTCAGTATTAATCTTTCAGAATTCTCCAAAGGTCCCAAGGACATGCTCGACGCTTGTGTTGCCGCGATTACGGTGAGAGAATATCTTGCGGGCCGGGGATGTGAGGTCGGTGGAGGAGACGGCCTCGGCACAATCCTTCTTCCGCGACCACTTCCCAACTCGGTACCTCCACCCCTGCGGACCTGGCCCTCTGGGTGAGATTCCCTTTACACATTGGCATGGCAACAAACATGAAGTGCTTTCTAATTGTCTTTAAACACTCCCACAGGTCAGATTCACTATGATGCACAAGAGATATCTGCCTTTCTCGGAAGAAATCCTCAAGGGCCATTTTGCCGACGTGAAGGAGGCCGGTGCATGCGTCTGGGGGTCGGGCCATGGGAACGGATTGAAATGGTTTGAGAAGTCATAAAAAAGGAGCCCCAAATGGGGCTTATAA
>JBDRGH010000226.1:0-2976 GCA_043818015.1 Pseudomonadota bacterium | reverse complement strand
CAATGACCTGATCTGGCATTGGAATCCTCCCAGAAATTAGAGTTTATCGAATGAGACAAATGGGCTAAGGAGTTTCTCTTCCCTGCGGCCCATACTAGGTTTAACAGAGAGAGTCAAAGCAGCCTACTCTTGATAGGCAATCTGAATAGGGTCGTGTTACACTATTCACCCGTTCGGCCGCGCGAAGCCCGGCCTTTCAAGGCGGGGTAGAAGAGCGCGGCTCAGGGTGAACCTCGAGCCCCTCGGCCTGAGCTCGGGTCGAAGGCAAGCCCCGGCCCTTTGGGCCGGATAGTCGAGTGGTTTACTTAATGCCTTCTTCAGCCTATCGACTCTCTTGGACACTCCTTGATCTTTTGATAGTTGATCTTCAAACCTTCGGTATTCTGGGTAACTGCCGAAGGCCCTATCCCTCCAAAGAATTCGCCAATCTCACGCAACGAAACCCCACTGAGCCGATGCGAAAGACAAAGGGCTACCCGCCTCGACTCCGCTCTCCTGTTTGGGTGTCTGTCAATAGTGTAGATACGACACCGGGACACGTTTCCTGAGTTTATTTTCTCCTCCCCCTAGATTGGTAGGGTCAAGGAATGGCGAGTTGCCTTAGGTGTCACCTTGGCCGTATCCGCCGTTTCCAGCTTCGTGCCCGTTTAGGCTCTCCATAGCACTTCTCCATCCCCTGCCACCTCAGTAGGGTCGAAGATTGGCGCGCCAGTTTAGGTTGAAGTTTGTATTCCCCATTATCTCGCCCTTTCGTCTGCGAGTGTCACACTATCTCAACCATACCACGTCTCCAATCCCCGCCTCGTCAAACCCATCATGCAGATTTCCAGCAATGGGCTTTCGTCTTGTCTTCATACAAAAGCTTATGATGCCTATTGCCTGGCAGCGCTTTCGGGACAGTAATATCGAACCTCATAGTCACTGTAAAGCCCCAGATTCTTATATACCCATTCCCTACTCCACCTGTTCCAGCCAAAACCCCCTCGCTTCCGGGCTCTCATGAGATGCCGCCGTACTTTCTTCTCTACCCAATCTTTGATGTAAGAGAAACATCGACTGGCGTGCCCTATCCGAAAGTAGTTCAACCAGCCTCTCAGTTTCGGATTGATCAAATCAATTACTCTATCAACAGGCTGCGATATATATCGCCGAAAGATGTCTTTCAGGTTTCTTAACAGGTTCGTCCTCGCTTTCATCTTCGGCGTTATTCGCACTGCCCATTTGCCACTCAACGTCTTGCCTCTTCGAAAATCAAATCCAAGAAAGCTGAATGTCTCTCCTTGGGTAAGGTCTACCAGTCTTGTTTTCTCTTCGTTTACCTTTACGCCAAGCTTTGCTAATTCTTCAAGAAGTCTTCTATGGGCTTTCTTCAGAAGCCACTCCCATTTTCTGTACCCGTCTACCAGGATCACAAGATCGTCAGCAAATCGAGCATATTCTATATAGGTAAAGCCTGATTTGCCTGTTACCCCTTTTGCCTTCTCAAGCATGGCATCTACCTCATCGAGGTAGATGTTTGCCAAAAGCGGCGAGATTACTCCTCCTTGAGGAACTCCCCTCTTACCACTGGTTCCCAGGATCTTCCTGAGCAATCCCATTATTTTGTCATCTGCAACCCTTCGGGCTACTTTCCCTAACAGTAGGTCATGCCGTACTGTGTCGAAATAGGCCTTCAGGTCTACATCGATGACCCGTGTCTTGTTATGGACTACCGCTTTCGCCACTCGATAGACTGCCTCATGGGCTGTCCGCTTCGGTCGATACCCATACGATCCTTCCTGAAAATCAGCTTCAAAGATCGGTCCAAGGATGAGTTTCAACGCCCCCTGCACCACTCGGTCTCGGATCGTCGGGATACCCAAAACCCTTACTTCTCCGTTCGTCCTCGGTATCTCCTTCCTCCTGTTCCTCATGGGTGCATACTCTCCTGAGACCAACTCCCTCTGTATACCCGCAAGGAAATCCTCTAAGCCACCTTGCTCGATCATCTCAAAGGTGACACCGTCACTGCCCGGTGCTCCTTTGTTCTGTCTTGCCATTTTGTAAGCTTCCTTTAACGTCTCTTCCTTGCCTACATGAGCATACAGTCCCCAAAAGCGATGTTGCTTGTCAGCTTTCGCTTTTGCATATATCCTCTTCCTCAGATCCTGCAGACTAACGGATGCTTTTGTCATTTCATCCCTGCCTCACCTTGTTGTCAGAGGATTGCCAAAAGTAGGACCCCTTTGCTCCACGGGCATTACCCCGTTTCATCGCTCGTACAGGCCCCTCCGCCACCCTTCCGTCTTCAGTCCACTTCCCAGTGTCTCTGGTTATAAGACTTACCTTGCTCCAATGATTTCGCATCGGGACGGTGAGGGTTTCTCCAGTTGCTCGGTGTGTCCTTGTTGTCATGCCGTCGCTCTCACCCCGCTGAAGTGGTATAACCGTTCCAGTCAGTTTTCGGTTATCCATGTTGCCTTCGCCCTACGGTTGTAGGCTCGGCCTTCAGGGTTTCGTACTTTCGAGGCCACCACTGCGTTCACTTCCGTTACGGCCTGACAACTCGCCGCCACCCTTCCGGTGACGTTGTCGATAGGCTTCAAGATTTTGGTTTCCCGCTACCTTGCTATCCAAGCTATATGTCTTCTGACTTCTAACATAGCAGGCCTGACCCCTGCTGAACACACCAGCCTTCGCTGGACACACAACCGTACGTTCGGTTTTCCCGAATACGGCTTTCCGATCATCTTCTTCCAGAGGCATTCACAGTCTTCACCTGCTTGGCTCTCTGGCATAGTCTCCTCCGAAGATCCCAGAATCTGGAGTTTATAGCGTTTCCGCAATCTCCTCTCTTTCTCTCCTTCGGAAACACGATGAAAGTATTGCCCCTTCCCTCTCTCAAAGTTATGCTGCCTTTGAGATCCAAACGGTAGTATGGGCAACTCCGACTCCCTTATGGACCCAGTGGAATTTCGATTCCCTTATATCCACCGG
>JBDRGH010000225.1:0-2426 GCA_043818015.1 Pseudomonadota bacterium | reverse complement strand
TACACCCCTATAAAGAACAGAAGCTTATCGTAGTCGGCGACAGGAAGATGGCCTTATTTGATGACGTGGCTGAAAAAGACAAACTTTTACTTTATAGCCACAAGATCGATTGGATTGGCAGGGTCCCGGTCCCTCGTAAAGAGGATGCGGAGGTGATAGAATTTGAGATGACCGAACCCCTCCGAATAGAATGCCAGCATTTCCTCGACTGCCTGGAATCCCGCCAGAGACCCAAGACAAACGGGCAAAATGGTCTACGGGTGCTTCAGGTACTTGAAGCATGTCAAGAATCTCTTGAACACCACGGAAGGCTAATATCCCCTTTCACCAGGAAGAGCAAACCATTCTTTGCCCACGAGACGGTTTGTATCGACGAGCCCTGTGATATCGGGGAAGGAACGAGAATATGGCACTTTTCTCATATTATGAAAGATACCAAGATTGGCAAGAACTGCAACATTGGACAGAATGTGGTTCTCTCTTCGGGGGTAATAATAGGAAATAATGTGAAGATACAAAACAACGTCTCGCTTTACGAAGGGGTTACCCTGGAAGATGATGTCTTTTGTGGACCATCCATGGTCTTTACTAACATACTTACACCCCGCTCAGAGGTGCCGAGGAATACCCGAGAGCACTTCCTCCCGACGCTGGCCAAGAAAGGGGCTACGCTAGGCGCAAATTGCACCATCATCTGTGGCAATACTATAGGTCGATACGCCATGATTGGGGCAGGAGCTGTAGTCAGCAAAGATGTTCCAGATCACGCAATCGTCACAGGCAACCCTGCCAGGATTCAAGGATGGGCTTGCGAATGTGGATTAGGGGTCGACTTTGTTGACTCCGTTACGGTATGTTCAAGCTGTGGCAAGAAATACCAAAAAGAGGATTTGAATGTGCGGAGGATTTCAGAATAAGAGATCTAGATCTCAGTGGAAGATCTCAATCAACATCTCAAAAGAGAGATTGAGACCCGATTAAGGCCTCTGAAAAGGCGCTACTCTCAGATTTCGCGGTATACTTTTTCACCCGCCAGGCGTTGGTCCATCACGACTACCTTTTCAGAGGCTTTACATTTTTCTTCTTGACAGGTTGTGAATTTATCTTATAATGTTCACAATTTGAACGCTCAGGATAAGTTCAATGCAGAAGAGAGAAATAGACACCTTAAAAATACTCGAGGAGATTGAAAGAGACAGTACGTTAACCCAGAGAGAACTGTCTAAAAAATTAAATATCTCTCTTGGACTCGTTAACATATTTATGAAACGACTCGTGCAAAAAGGATATTTTAAGATTAAGACTATTCCGCGAAATCGAGTAAAATATCTTTTGACTCCAAAGGGATTAGCTGAAAAATCGAGGCTCACCTTCAACTACCTCCAATACTCTCTGGGATTTTATAACGAAATAAGAACACTATTGCTCAATATTTTCAAACAACTGGAGGAAGAACGGGTCCGAAGGATTGTGTTTTATGGGGTTGGGGAGGTCGCGGAGTTGGCTTATCTGTTCTTGCAACAGACGAATATCGAATTAGCTGGTGTTGTCGACGATAACGAGGAAAGTAAAGTATTTTTTGGTTTAAGGGTGTTGAAAACTGAAAGTCTCCCGGATCTGAATTTTGATTACATGTTACTAACTACCCTGGATGGTGACAATGAAGGAGTAAATAAGTTATTAAAGACTGGAATCAGTGAAAACAAGATTATACGGCTAAAGCACTAAGTACGACCTCTCTATTGACAAGGTATTACAAAACATAGGACATCAAAGAAAAAAGGTAACAAATGTCGAAGAGTGCAATCCCGATACAGGTTTTGAGGGTTCACAGGGTGACAACCCTTTGAACCGGAATGAGGGACATGCTCCGCCCAGCATTAAGGAGTTAAGGATGATGTTAGGAACCACAAAAAGCCGGACTCATCCAGCAGATCTAAAATGGTACGCCGTTTACACCCGAAGCAGGCACGAAGAAAAGGTCCATGTCGGGCTTCAAAACAAAGATTTCGAGGCGTTTTTGCCAAAGGTGGAAATCTGGAGCCGGAGAAAAGACCGTAGAAAGAAGATCTGGGTCCCTCTGTTCCCGGGATACGTTTTTGTCCGTAGTCAGCTTAACAATTATTCCCATCACGATATTCTAAAAACAACCGGTGTGGTCAGAATGATAGGGGTCAGAGGACGCCCTCAGGCTCTCCCGGAAGAAGAAATTGTTTCTCTTCAACTCCTGACAACTAGTGGAGAGCCCATATTCCCGCATGGTTACATAAGAACTGGCGATAAGGTTATGGTCACTGAAGGACCATTAGAAGGCGCAGTAGGCACCGTTTTGAGAGCCAAGTCAAAGAAAAATAAGTTGGTTGTTTCCGTTCATTTACTCCAACGTTCGGTAGCGGTTGAGATGGATGAATGGGCTGTTGAAAAAA
>JBDRGH010000224.1:0-2281 GCA_043818015.1 Pseudomonadota bacterium | reverse complement strand
TATCCTATGCAGTACGAACTATGCCCTAAAATTGGAAAAATATTACATTAACATACTGCGGAGCAAAGGAGTTGATGGGATAATCTTTTCATCTGTCGAGATCAACGACCCGAATATAGGGCCGCTCGTTGATGACTGCTTTCCTTTCGTTTTGGTGAACCGGAGAATTCATCATCGAACCTTGAGCAAGAAGATCGACTACATCGTTCTCGACAATTTCACGGGCGGCTATTTGGCCATGGAGCATCTTTACAGACTTGGGCATCGCCGAGTAGGAATCATCGCGGGAGGCTTGAATATTTCAACCGCGGTAGAGAGGACCGACGGGGCGAAGAAATTTTTGATGAATCAGGGGATAGCATTGGACCCTAATCTCATCGTTGAATGTAATTTTTCTAAAGACCTCGCATATCATACTGCTAAAAAGTTCCTTTCCATGAAAAATCCTCCAACCGCCATCTTTGCAGAGAATGATTACATGGCACTGGGCGCTCGCGAGTCTATACTGGACGCCGACCTGAGAATTCCAGAAGATATGGCCCTTGTAGGGTTTGATGATATCGCTTTTACAGCCTTGAAAGGAATAGAGATTACCACCATTAGCCAAAAAAAATACGAAATGGGATCTTTAGCCGTGAAAATCTTAATTGATAAGATTGAAAATAGGTCGCCTACGATGGTCAATCAAATGATTTTGCAGCCTACATTGGTCATACGAAGCTCTTGCGGTTATTGGCTTCATCACAAGAAAAGTCATAAAACCAACAATCTCCGCGCTGCGTAATTATTTTTTTTTGAAATGCTCTAACGTTTTAACAAATCCTGAGATAACAATCGATTAGAAAAAAGGATGGAATTCCTATGAATAACAAAATCATCAGTCTCCGATCACCTCACCTCATTCTGGCGGGATTTGGAGCTTCAGATCGGTTGGGGGAAGAGGCGAAGAGTATCGGAGCCAAAAAGACCATGGTAGTGACAGATAAAGGAGTCATTGAATCAGGAATCGGAAAGAAGATTACGAATCTCTTGGAAAAGGAAGGGATTCGTGTCGAAATGTTTGACCAGGTGTTCTCTGACCCGGATATCACCAACGCTGAAACTTGTATCGAAATAGCCAGGAAAGACAGGTTTGACCTCGTCATAGGTGTTGGAGGTGGGAGTTCTATGGATATCGCCTCCCTTGCTTCGGTTATGATAACCAATCCTGGAACTGTTCGTGACTATTTTGGAGTCAATCTTGTGAAGAACCAGGGAGTCCCCACAATCCTGATCCCAACAACGGCTGGAACAGGCGCAGAGGTAACACCCAATGCTATCCTTACTGATACGAAGGAGAAGTTAAAGAAAGCAGTTGTGAGTCCTCACATTCTTCCTCGTGCCGCAATCGTTGACCCTTTACTCCATCTTTCAATGCCACCTTCTGTCACTTCTTCCAGCGGCATCGACGCCCTCACCCACGCTATCGAATCTTACACTTCTAATAATGCAAGTATTCTGACAGATTTGTTCGCCAAGGAGGCGATGATCCTCATCGGTCGGAGTTTGAGAACAGCTGTAGCCAATGGGAATGACCTGGAAGCCAGGTATGATATGGCAATCGGAAGCCTCTATGCAGGTATTTCTCTGGCAAATGCAGGGGTCACTGCTGTCCATGCCCTCGCCTATCCTCTGGGAGGGCAATTCAATGTCGCTCATGGAATCGCCAACGGCCTTCTCCTACCTTATGTCATGGAATTCAATGTCCTCGGAAATATTCCCAAGTTTGCTCAAATCGCACGTTTCCTTGGCGAAAAGGTGGAGCATTTGCCACTTCTCGATCAGGCCTATCAAGCCCCAAAGGCGGTCAAGGCCATCTATCGGGACCTCAAAATTCCTCAATCCCTCACGCAATTGAAGGTTCCTAAGGAAGCTCTCCCTGCTATGGCAAAGGCAGCGATTAACGTGACCCGGTTGATGGCGAACAACCCAAGGACCATGACTGTTCCGGACATTGAACGCATCTACGAGGAGGCTCTGTGATTCAGACCGGGGAAGGCGAGGAGGACCCCTTATGCTCGGCTACCATAAGAAACTGCTGAGAGTAGATCTAACAAACCGTAGGATTGAAATAGAAGATCTGGATGAGGTACTGATCCGAGAATATATTGGGGGCGTTGGTATCGGAGCAAAAATCCTTTATGAGGAGACAACGCCAGAAACGGATCCGCTTTCGCCTGAAAATCTTCTTATGGCTGTGACAGGTCCTTATACCGGGACAGGAGTTCCCACTTCTGGAAGG
>JBDRGH010000223.1:0-3070 GCA_043818015.1 Pseudomonadota bacterium | reverse complement strand
ATGGGGGATCTGGAATTCAGGGCGGATAAGGTCGTTCAGCTCATTCGAAACTACCATTTGAATGGTTTTATTATTCATTCGAATAGGAGCTGTAAACGGGTCTCTTTAGGTCAAATAGACCTAAAAAGAATGATAACCGAGAAGACGGGTATCCCAGGTGTCGTCTTGGAAGCCGATCATGGAGATCCCAGGTTTTATAGCGACGAGAAGGCAACTATGGTATTGGAAACGTATTTTGATACCTTAGCCGAGAGGCTCTAGGAGGCCAAGCCATTAGAGCATAAGCATAGGTTAAGTTTAAACCACCAGATGAAGGAGTTAAAACATGGGTGTACAACTCTTGGTACACAGAGGAATTAAACTGAGTGTTGAGAAGTTCCCTGAAAAGGTAGCCGTGATATATAAAGATAAAAGGGTAACATACCGAGAACTCGACTCCAGGGCTAACAGGATTGCCAATGGTATAGCTGATATGGGGCTCAAGAAAGGGGATAAAGTTGGGATCCTGTTATCTAACTGCAATGAGTTTGTTGAAATATACTATGGTATGGCTAAGCAGGGCTTAATCTCAGTTCCCGTAAACTTTCGCCTAGCAGCACCCGAAATACAGTATATTGTCAAGAATGCAGACTCAAAAGCGTTGATAATGGGTGAAGAGTTTGTTGATAAGGTTGACTCCATCCGTCCTCATTGCGAGATGATTGGGGAAAAGAACTATGTTGTTCTAGGAGACCGTATGCCCGATTACGCCATCAGATACGAGGATCTTCTAGCCGGGGCATCTGATTCGGAACCCGATGTCGAGATCGGAGAAACGGATCCGTATTTTATAGGTTATACTTCCGGGACTACCGGGTTTCCCAAGGGAACGGTTATGCCCCACCGATCTATTTACAACATAGTCATATCGCATCTTATCGGTAGGGGGATTTCACCGAGCGACACCTACCTGCTTATAATGCCCCTTTTCCACTCAAACTCAGTATGGCATTCAAACCTTCTGCTCTTCATAGGAGGAACGATCTATGTGTACCCGTCTGGGGGCTTTAACCCGAAAGAGATACTAGAGATAATCCAGAAAGAGAAGATCACCTGTACCAATATGGTTCCTACCATGTCAAACCTCATACTCAATGTTCCAGATAAGGACAAATACGACGTGTCCTCGATGCGTTGGCTGGTATCGTCATCCGCCCCTCTGCTCACGAAGACAAAAGAGGAATTATTTAGGTTCTTCAAGCATAGCAGGCTATACGAGGGCTATGGCTCCACAGAGACTGGAGCTGTTACAAGCCTATCGCCGGAGGATCAGTTGCTAAAGATTAGAAGTATAGGGAGGCCATATTTTGCTCAAGAGGTGAGACTGCTTGATGAAACAGGTAAGGACGTTCCCATAGGGGAAGTTGGTGAGCTCTATTCGAGGGGTCCTACGCTGATGAAAGAGTATTATAAAGACCCAGAGAAGACCAAGAATGCCATGAGGGGTGAGTGGGTTTCTGTAGGGGACATGGCGAGGATGGATGAAGAGGGATACCTCTATCTGGTTGATAGAAAGCAGGACATGATAATAAGTGGTGGCGAGAACATCTCTCCAACAGAGGTGGAGGAGGTACTATCGTTGCATCCGAAGGTTCATGAATTCGCTGTAATAGGAGTTCCATATGAGAAATGGGGAGAGGCAGTAAGAGCCGTGGTTGTTCTTAAAGCGGGTGAGGAGGGGACTGAGGAGGAGATCATCAAATTCTGCGAGGGTATACTTGCTGGCTATAAGAAGCCGAAGTCAGTGGACTTCATACGAGCCTCAGAGATGCCCAAGACCCCTACAGGAAAGATTCTGAGGAGACCTCTGAGGGAGGCTTACTGGAAGGGTAGGAAGACACAGATATAAAATGGAGAGGAGAATTTGAGAACGATGGATATTCGATTAGACACGGTTAAATACGAAACAAAGGATATGGTTGCTAGGATTACCATAGATAGACTAGAGGCAAGAAATAGTTTGAATATGCAGCTTATGAAGGACCTATGTAGCGCCCTACAGGCTGCTGAGGAAAACCCAGAGGTAGGGGTGGTGGTGATCACGGGGAGTGGTGATAAGTTTTTTTGTCCTGGTCTCGACCTGAATTGGGCCAAGAACCTCTTCAACAACACGCATGACGTCTGGGTCATGAACAATCAATACGCCCGAATAATTTACAACATTAGATATATCGGGAAACCCGTTATTGCCAGGATAAATGGGATAACCGCCGGCGGAGGTTGTGAAATTCTTATTGCCAGTGACCTGGTTATTGCTGCAGATCATGCCAGATTTCAACAGGGTGAAGGAGGTGTGGGAGCTGTAGCGAGCTATGCGACCCAGTCCCTCACCCCCATTATCGGTGATAGAAGAACCAGGTGGTTTCTATTCACCGATGAGATCATAGATGCCAAGACAGCCCTTGAATATGGATTGGTTAACAAGGTGGTTCCATTTGAGGAATTAGATAGAGAAGTGGACAAGCTTTGCCAGACTCTTCTAAGCAAAGCCCCATGGTCCTTACGATTTACCAAGGATCAGATTAATGTCTGGTTTGATATGGTATATCATACTCTCAGGCAGGGGAACGACTTCTGGAGCTTGCAGTCAACCACGCCTGAACCCCTTGAGGGCATCAATGCCTTTTTGGAAAAGAGAGCTCCTGAGCACATTAAGCTCAGGGAAAAGACGGGAAGTGGTAAGTCTCATACCTTTCTTTGGGGGCCTCCTACAAAAGCCTGTCCTAAGTGTAACACAAGGTGGCTGCCCGAGGAGTTCACCTTCTGCGGTAAGTGTGGGGCGCGGTTGCAATAGGCCTTCGATAAGAGGGGTTGTCAGTGACCGAAATTCTCTTCCCGGAGGCTCATAACGGGCATGAGAGATAGGGGCTACTTGCTAACATACTGTTTTTTTGCTTGACAAGTTCCCATTCTCTGTGCTATATCGGCAGAAACCTTCACCGTTGAGTTCTAGTGGGGGGGGGTGACTGAAATTGCTTTACCAAACAAGGTCGCGAAAGAATTGTGTTATTCAGCTAGGCTTTTTAATCTA
>JBDRGH010000222.1:0-7716 GCA_043818015.1 Pseudomonadota bacterium | reverse complement strand
GGGAGTGTACCGATCGTTTTATGGGCAGAGGGGGCGCAGTGTAAACCTACTCTGACCATAATGTCGAACTCTCTGTCGAGAATGTACCCCACGTGTGACGGTTCCAGTCCATCGACATTGATCGATACGGTTGCAGTCTGTTTCTTCGCATCCTTGGTCCCGTAAATCGTGACGCCCCTTATAGCCTCCAAACCCGATAGCAACCTCTTTGTCAACTCAATCTCTTGAAGACGGATCTCATCTATTCCTTCCTCTATCACATATCTTACTCCGGCTCCTAATCCTGCTATCCCAACCGTATTCAGTGTTCCACACTCGTACTTGTCCGGAAGGAAGTCTGGTTGTTCCTCCCTCTCGGAGTTACTCCCTGTCCCACCGTATTTGAGCGGTTGTAATTCCAGACCTTCCTTTATATACAACCCCCCTACCCCTGTCGGGCCCAGAAGCCCCTTGTGTCCCGTAAATGCCAACAGATCGATATTACTTCCCTCGACATCTATCGGATAAACCCCTGCTGTCTGGGCAGCATCTACCAGAAAGGGAATGCCCTCTGCTATCTTACCAATCTCCTCTATGGGGAGAATCGTTCCCATTACGTTCGATGCGTGATTGACCGCTACCAATTTTGTATCTTTCCCTATTGCACTTCTGAGTATGTCGAGGTCCAGTTCCCCTTTTGCAGAGCAGTCCACTATTGTAATTCTGACACCTTTCTTCTGCTCTAGGTATCTCAATGGCCGCATAACCGAATTGTGTTCAATCGATGTAGTGACTACATGCTCTCCTTCATTTAACAACCCGAGGATTCCAAGGTTCAACGATTCTGTTGCATTACACGTAAAGACGATCTGTTTCGAATCGGAGACGTGGAATAGCTCGGCAAGGGCCTCCCTCGTCTCAAAGACCACCCTGGCGGAATCGAGAGACAGCTTATGGGCTGATCTGCCGGGATTTGCCCCTATATCAGACATAAAGCCTTTCATTGCTTCATAGACTACTTCAGGCTTTGGAAACGATGTGGCAGCATTATCAAGGTAAATCATCAGGCTCTCGAACCTTTCAGCTAGCTCTTTCTCTTTTCCTTCACCTTCTCAATCAACCAATCTGCCGCCTGATCTACCTCGGCCTCGGTAGTGTACCTACCGAGGGTAAGGCGAATAGTTCCCATCCCCACTTCCTTGCTGACACCCATAGCTGCAAGGACATGAGAGAGGCTAATCGAACGGTCATGGCAGGCAGCACCGGTTGAGGCGCAGAGCTCTGGAATCTCATCGAGTATCCCGCCTCCATCTATTCCCGGAAAGGCAATGTTGAGGGTATTGGGGAGACGCTTTTCGGGGTGCCCGTTCAGCACTGTCTCTGGAAGGGCCGAGACTATCTCATAGTTGAGGCGATTGCGCAGTGATGTAAGACGGGACATTTCATTCCTCATGTTGTTCATAGCGAGTTCACACGCTGCCCCCAAACCCACAATCAGGATGGTATTTTCCGTACCTGCCCTTCGGCCCAGCTCTTGCCCTGCCCCGTGGATAAGGGGCGTGATCTCAACTCCACTTCTAACATAGAGAGCCCCAACCCCTTTGGGGGCATAAAGTTTGTGGCCGGCAACGGTCAACAAATCTACTCCCAGACGATTGACATCGGTTTCTATTTTCCCTACGCTCTGGGCGGCATCGGTATGGAAGAGTACACCATACTCCCTGGCGATGCACCCGATCTCCTCGATAGGTTGAATGGTTCCTGTCTCATTGTTTGCATGCATGACCGATATGAGGATGGTATCTTTCCGGAGCGCCTTCCTGACGTCGTCTGGGTCAACGCTGCCGTATCGATTCACAGGGAGAAAGGTGATATCGTAGCCGTTTTCCATAAGAAATATGCACGGATTCATTATCGCAGGGTGCTCAATTTCCGTGGTAATGATATGACGACCTTTATCGCTGAGGTTCCGGGGTACCCCTTTTAGTACCATATTGTTCGATTCACTGCCTCCACTCGTGAAGATAACTTCACTGGACTGGCATCCAAGGAGCTCTGCCACCTGGCCCCGTGCTTTTTCCAATGCCCCCTTTGCCCTCTTTCCCACAGAATGCGAGCTACTCGGGTTCCCAAAATCCTTCAATATAAAAGGCATCATGGCATCGGCAACTTCTTTAGCGACTGGAGTCGTAGCATTGTAATCGAGGTAAATCATAAGACAACTCCCAGGCTGATGAAAGGTCTTGGAATCTCTGGGTCCAGTCTATACGTTATTTCTAAAACAACATCAGAGTATTGTCAACAGTTTTGCGCAAAACGGTTGTTTCCTGATTTGTCGAACGAGGACTGATCGCTATACAATTTCCCCAATCGTGATGATCCGTCTCCGTTAATGAGATCTAACCCCGGGCTATCCAAGACCGGCCCGTCTCAATCGCCGACAATGGCCTTTCTTCCATAATACGATATAGGCCTCTAACATCTTCTTCACATCCAGGGCTACCTTCCTTTCCCGGAGTTCAATCACCCACCATCGACATGAAGTCTCCATAAGAGCGTCAAGTAAGTCGATCCCCAGATCGCCAATTGTCTTGGGGGGAAGGTGTTCTTTACCGTTTTCTTCCTTATAGATATGGGCGTGGATGAGGCGCTCTTTCACTAGGTTGAGTATCGCTAAAGGGTTCCAAAGACCCTTCGTAACGGCGTCACATGCTTTGGCATGGCCAAAATCGAACGTCGCAGGGATACGTGCCTCCTTAAGAAGTTCTATCCATTGTTCGGGAATCGACGTTGGTCCATGCCTAAGGTTCTCAAGGGTAATGGTAATTCCACGAGTGATAGCCAAGGCGTTCAGGGCCTTGAGATTTTCTTGGACTCTTTTAAAACAGACCTCTTCGTCCGCAATATTCCCCAGGCCTACGTGGAGAGTGAGAAATTGCCCCTTGACCTTGGCAATGAGCCCCAGGGTCTCCAGATGAAGCTCCATGGCCCTTCGGGCAATCCTGTGATCACGGTGACCGATCTCTGCATTGCGAAACGGCGTATGGAATCGTACCTCTATTTGGTGGCCTCGTAGCCTTCGAATCTGCGAGAAGAACTGACTTCTTGATTCGTTGTTAAATGGCATTCGATCCGAGTCAAAAGACCAATCCACCCCATCGAACCCGCTCTTTATCGCAAAGTCTACATCGATATCCTTATTTGATGATGGATTACTCGACATTACAAGCTTGGGTCGCATCGTTGTTTCCTTTGGGACTTTTTGGATAGTTTCAAGAATCAGACGTCAAGTTGCGAATCTTATTCTGCACTGTAGGGCTAGAACAGGGGAGGGGACAGGCTAGGGGGGGAGACCGTAGCCTAGCCCTTTTATCCCCTGCTTACTTCCCCTGTCAGGGTAGCAGTCCAAGGGACAAAGACTGCTTTGGAAGACGGCTCTGTCATCAAGATATTTGTTCAATAAATGCTTCTACCCTTGTTTTCAGCTGTCCCACATCACCCTCACTGTAGTCCGTCTCGATGTCGAGGACAGGGATATTCGCCTTATTGAGGGCTTCCTTTACTTTGACAAATTCTACATTATAGGTATGGCAGAATTGTAGTGTATAGTGTACAACACCGGCAGCGTTATATTCCCTGACATACTTGAGGATTTCTTCGATCCGGTCTTCATTGGGGCTGAAACAACTGCAGTTGATCTTCAGGTAGCGTTCCGCAATAGCTTTCACCTTGTCCTCCACAGTGGGACGTTCTTCTTCCACTAAATGGGTGAAATACCTGGTACCTACACAACTCTCCTCACAAACCACAGCCGCACCACTTGTTTCAATCGTGTGATGGAGTTTCCAATTGGGTACGGCCATGGGACAACCTGAGACCAGTATCCTGGGAGTCTTTTTGTCAAATACCCCTTTGTCTTCCTGAATCCTTTTTCCCAGTTCATCTGCCAGTTCATTGACCTTGGTTGTGAACCTTTCTGGATCGTCGTAGAAGGCAATCTGGGACATGAGTAAGGCATCTTTCCCACTGATGGGGACCGGGTTTGCCTTACGCGTTTCGAAGACCCTTTGTATTGCCCTCCGTTTTCCATTGACAAGTTTGATTTTCTCTTCGAGTAGTTCTGGGGTAATCTTAGTACCGGCCTCTTTCTCCATCTTTTTCACGAAATTCTTGACTTCTTTCAACCAGAGGTCTTTGTCGATCTCCCTCTTCATCTGTGGAAGTTCCATCACCTCAGTTGGAATGTGGTCATTCAAAATTTCCCACACTTTCTTCTTCCCGTCACAGGTTGTTTCACCCATTACAAAATCAGCCACCTCAAAATACGGACAGATCTTGGCAACCTTGAAACCAAAGGCGGACTTAATGAGGGGACAAATGTTTCTTGGTAATACCGTTTCTGCATCGGGAACAGAAAACTGGGCACCACCACAAAGACCCACGCTCGCTCCACCACCGGCCAGTATGATTTCATCGGGAACGTAGAGACAGAAAGTTCCTACTACCTTCCCACCATTCTTTTTGTGGTCTATGAGTTCTTTGATACGCAGCCCATGGACCTCGGACATAACAAAGTCAAAATACTCCATTCCCTTTGGACGGCCCTTCTGACCCATATAAACATCGGAATAGATCGCCCCTAAGGCACTTAACAGTTGGTCATGCCTCTCCATATCCAGACCTAACCCTTTCCACATCTCATTATAATCGCTCATACCTTCTCCTTTCTTGTTTCTGCTTATTCAATCAATAGGGGTTTGAGACCGAATTCTCAAATCCCCCAGAATCTTAGGGTTGACTTTTGGAAGAAGTCAGTCTAAAATAAAAAAGCCTGAAAAAGGGGGTAGTAAACCCTTTTGTGTAGGGTGGCGGGGCTATCAGATGGAGAACTTGGCGGTTCGCTGATAGCCCCTTTCCTCTTAATCTTTACCTAATCCCTACCTCTTCAACCTTTAATCTTTTCCCTCAGGGACTTATTACCTTATTCGCCTCCATGAGGTAGTTGACAATGTCGTACATATTCGACACAATTCCTACCTGCAATTTCTCGTTCAATCCGTAGAAGTCAAGACACGTTCCGCATGAGAGAACCTCAATCCCCCTCTTTTCCAACTCCTTTATTTCCTCTATCACCTCTGATCCCTCAGTGGTCAATTTCACACCGCTGTTTATAAATATGAGCGTCTTCGGCTCAACCAGGGTCTTAAAGAACGCCTTCAGTAATATTCTACCCAGCTTCTCATCACCGATTCCCATCATGTCTGAGTTAACATAAACAACGATACTGTCATGTTTTCTGGCTTCTTTGGATTGAAACTCAGTTTCACAGACAAAGCCTTTTGCTATATGGAGAGAATACCCCCCTTCTTTCTCCTCAATTTCTACGGTACACCCCTGGCTTTCAGCAAATCTTCTGACATTATCTCTGGATACCACACTGTTTACCATTACTGTTATTATGCCCTCTCCTATCTCTTCCAGTGCCTTTTTTGTATTGATTACCGGTTGAGGGCACGCAAGTCCCCTTGCATCGATTACCTTTGCCATATTTTACTCCTGTCCTAAAAGAGGTAAGAGTGAAGAGTTTTGGTAACGGTTTACAGTTTTCAGTTTACGGTTTTTGTTCAATGAATTATATAAAGCCTGAAGCATTTTTGATATTGTTTTCAACTCCTGAATTAGTTCTTTTGCATCTATATCAGAGAATATCCTAACCTCGCGTGAAATATATACTTGTGTTCTCAATTCCGCGGCTGAGCCTTTCGCGATATTTATAAAACGTTGAAAATCCAGGATACTATTTCTTTCACTTCCTTCCGCAATATTTGAGGGAATAGATACTGATGAACGAAAAATTTGATCTTTCATTCCATAATCACGGCAATCTTTCAATAATTCATAAAGACGGACTGCCAACCTACATGATTTCTTCCAAACTTCTAAATCTTCAAATGAAGAACTCATAATCACATCTCAAATCTGAGTTTTTATCAACCGTTAACTGCAAACCGTAAACTGTGAACTGACATCTTACTTCCTCAACGTAGCCATTATCCTTTCAGGTATGATTACCACATCTAAGGCATCGTTGATGTTGGATGTCACCAGGTCCGCATTCATGATTGCCTCCACCGCCGCCCCTTCTGGCCCCATCACACAGACTCCTATAATGCACTCCTTGAGCATGCGGGCATCATTGGCCCCGTTTCCCATGCTTAAGGTTTCACGGATCCCTAATTGTCGAACCAGTTCCAGCTTTTGAATATCCTCTTTCCCTTTGTCAACCCTAGAGAGTTTGATCGAAAAACCCTTTTCACTGCCACCTCGCTTAGCTGCCAACTCCTCTACGGCAGCCTCTGCTTTCCCTCTGGTGTCAGCTGTTACAATGAAGATCTCCAGTTGCTGTCCCAAAATCTGGAGCCTTTCAGGAACACCTTCTATAATCTTGCCATCCAGAGCAATAGTCCCATTAAGGTCGAGGACCAGATTTCTTATAATCAGTTGTTCTCTGCCTGGGATATTGAGCTCAATCATTTTGCGTCACCACTATTCGTTCTTCAGCGTCATCCACCACCTCCCCAATTATGGCAGCCGTATCTATCCCTTCTTCCCTTAACCTCTTAACCAGCTTTTCTGCATTTTCTTCCGAGACGGCGATGAGAAGCCCACCGGATGTCTGAGGGTCGAAGAGGAGATCTATGAGATACGGCGAAACCCTTGGGTCGATATCCACCTTCTTGATTCTGAAATCTCTATTACGATACGTGCCTCCCGGAACAAGACCCATCTCTGCGAAATCCATTGCACGAGGAATAAGAGGAACGCTGGACGCGTCGAGTACTATCCCCTTGCCCGTTTCCTGGATCATCTCAAAGGCATGACCAAGAAGACCAAAACCGGTTACATCAGTACATGCATTGGCTCCTATTTCCTGCATTACCTCCGATGCCGTCCTATTTAAACTGGCCATATGTTTCGTAACAATCTCAACCGAGTCCTCCGTTGCCATTCCAGCCTTTATCGCTGTATTGATTATCCCGGTACCGAGGGGTTTGGTCAGAACGAGTCTGTCTCCTTCTTTTGCACCCACATTGGTCAATACCTTCGACGGATGGATCGTACCTGTAACGGAAAGACCGTACTTCAGTTCTGGGTCTTCGACGCTGTGTCCACCAACCAGCGTAACCCCTGCCTCCTTCATCTTATCCAGACCACCTTTCAGGATCTCCCTCAGTATGGATATATCCATAGCCTTTATGGGAAAGCAGACTATGTTCATCGCTGTCAGGGGACGTCCCCCCATAGCATACACATCACTGAGGGCGTTGGCGGCAGCGATCTGACCAAACATGTAGGGGTCATCAACGATAGGGGTAAAAAAGTCGACGGTCTGGATGATCGCTAAATCATCGGATAGTTTGTAGACCCCGGCATCCTCAGCGCTTTGCATACCTACAATCAGGTTTGGGTCGTCCATCAAGGGCAGGCCGCACAGAGCCTTATCCAGGTCCCCTGGACCCAGCTTTGAGGCTCAGCCGGCTCCCTTCACCGTCTCTGTGAGTCTTGGGATTTTCTTATTTTCCATCGGGATATTCCTTATATGTTAACGCTATTTTTCGAGGATCAGTAGGATGTCCTCTCCTTCTCCTCTCACCTCCACATTCCAACCTTCTTTTGTGGCCATCCTTGTTACGTTGTCCCTTGACGTCGTCGTATCAACCAGGACTTCGATCATTC
>JBDRGH010000221.1:0-2741 GCA_043818015.1 Pseudomonadota bacterium | reverse complement strand
TATCGTGCAACAGAGCAGGTGATGTCCACGTGGAAAGAATGTATTCGTTGAGAGCAGAGATATTCAAGGCCCTCTCCCACCCCATCCGCTTGAAGATTGTTGAATGTGTATCAAGGGAAGAAAAAACCGTGGGAGAGATTGTAAAATACGTAGACGGAGAGGCTTCTAATGTTTCCAGGCATCTCGCCGTACTGAGGAAAGCCGGTATCCTCTCCGATAGAAAGGAAGGACTCAATATCTATTATCAGTTGGAGATTCCGTGCGTTATGGATTTCTTTACCTGCGTGAACAAAGTGGTCAAGACTCGCCTGGAGTTGAATAGAGAGCTCCTTAAGATGATATAGTTTTTGGATCATCTCCAAATTAGTTGATGCATTAAGAGGATTCAAGGGGTCTAGGATTCAAGGATTCGAGTGAGATATATATTCGGTCTTTATATAGAGCGTATGGTTCAAATGGTGAGTTAGAGACTCACATATTATTATCTTCAGACTTGGGTTACATTGAGGCCGGGAAATTGAAGGAACTTTAAGATGGGATAGGAGAGGTTCGGAGGATGCTCAAGGCGCTTATAAAATCGTTGGAAAATAAACCCTTGAATCCCCGAATCCTTTCACCGCCTAATTAGTCCATGGACCAAGAGAATTCAGGGGGTCAAAGAACCTATTTTTTTTACACTACTAATTGACTATATGGCAAATTAATCAAGTAGTTTTGTGTGTCGATCAAACTCGAGGGGGACAATCTCAGATGAAGGAAACGGGTAAATTCGTTCTATTGGTGCTTGGCTTTTTGGCATTCTATTATGTGCCTTTTGACCATTCAACTATCAGAAATGCGGGGCTTGAGGCGTTCTTGATGGTTCAGGAATACGCCCAGAAACACATCTTGACCTGCCTGGTTCCTGCCTTCTTTATTGCCGGTGCAATCTCCTGCTTTGTCTCTCAGGCAGCGGTCATGAAGTACTTCGGGGCACAGGCCAAAAAGGTACTCTCCTACAGTGTAGCCTCAGTTTCTGGCACTATCCTCGCTGTCTGTTCCTGTACAGTACTGCCGATCTTCGCTGGAATCTACCAGCAGGGGGCGGGAATCGGCCCTGCCACAGCATTTCTCTATTCCGGCCCTGCCATAAATGTTCTGGCCATTATCCTCACCGCAAAGGTTCTGGGATGGAAGCTTGGTCTGGCAAGAGCAATAGGAGCAATTCTCTTCTCCGTTGTCATCGGTCTCGTCATGGCTACCATTTACCGAAAGGAGGAGAGAGAAAAAGTCAAGGGGCAGATCATCCTCCCTGAGGAAGAGACCAAAGGACGTCCCCTCTGGAAAGAGGTCGTCTACATAATGACCTTAGTCCTAATCCTCATATTCGCTGCGTGGGCCAGGCCGGAAGAAGATGTCGGCTTCTGGATGGAGATCTATCAAATCCATTGGTATATCGCCATCGGTCTCCTGGCCATACTCGCACTGATACTTTTGGCCTGGTTTAGAAGAGACGAACTTGTCGCATGGGGGGAGTCTACATGGAGCTTTGCAAAACAAATCCTTCCCCTTTTGTTTATCGGTGTTCTGGTGGCCGGGTTCTTCCTGGGAAGGCCTGAAAGCAACCATGGTATAATTCCATCAAACTATATTGCTTATTTAGTAGGGGGGAACTCCTTAGTGGCAAATCTCTTTGCATCTATCTCTGCTGCCCTCATGTATTTTGCCACTTTAACGGAGGTGCCAATCTTACAGGGGTTGATCGGAAATGGGATGGGTCAGGGACCAGCCCTGGCCTTACTTCTGGCTGGACCTGCACTGAGTCTTCCCAGCATGCTGGTGATAAGGAGTGTGATAGGGACAAAGAAAACACTGGTGTATATCTCCCTGGTGGTAGTCATGGCGACCATATCCGGGATGATTTATGGAATCATCGTAAAGTGAAGGGGGTAAAAAATGAAGATTGAGATTTTGGGGACGGGCTGTCCCAAGTGCAAAAAGCTTTTGGCCAATACGGAAGAGGCCGTCAATACTCTTGGCATAGGCGCAGATGTGACGAAGGTGGAGGATCTCAAAGAGATTATGAAATACGGGGTGATGATAACTCCAGCTCTGGTTGTGGACGGCCAGGTTAAATCAGCAGGTAAAGTCCTCTCGGTAGAGGATCTCAAAAAGATCATCGGCTAGGGAGGGGAAAAGAAATGGTGACTCAAAAAACCGAGCAGCATAGAAAGCAAAAAGGAGGGTAAGATGAAGAAGATAGGAACGATAACAACGGTGATTTGTATTATCAGCTTTTTTCTCGCTAGTGAGTCTCTCGCTCAGCGAGGAATGAAGTGGAGAGGAAGCGGCGGCTGGGGGATGAGAACCCAGTACGATAGGATGTATGACCCCAAGGCCGTTGAGAGCATCACCGGTGAGGTGGTCAGCGCGGAGAGAATTACGCCGATGAGAGGAATGTGCTATGGCGCCCATCTCATGCTGAAAACGGCCAAAGAAACGATTTCGGTTCACTTGGGGCCGGGCTGGTATATTGAAAACCAAGACGTTAAGATTCAGCCGAAGGACAAAATCGAGGTCAGAGGCTCAAGAATAACCTTTCAAGGAGCCCCCGCCATTATTGCCGCCGAAGTGAAGAAAGGAGACCATGTACTCATGCTTCGGGATGAGAACGGTTTTCCTGCTTGGGCTGGCTGGAGAAGACGTTAGTAATCCAACCAGTCACGCCCCCGGCTTTCCGGGGGGGGGGGGGGGTAACTATA
>JBDRGH010000220.1:0-7136 GCA_043818015.1 Pseudomonadota bacterium | reverse complement strand
CCTGAGGGTTTTCCGGCGCGGTTTGACGCTGAGATACCTGATGATTTTGTAGTAAGATATGAGATAATCGGGAATATACTAAGCCTAAGGGCTATTGTCCCTGTGAAGAGTTTTGATTACGCATCTGAAAAAGAGAAACTCTTTGGAGCGTTGGTGATAGATACTTATCTGGGCCAAGACTATGTGAAGAACGTATCAAAGATTTGCAAAACAGAGATTAACCTCTTTAAAGGAGACAGACTCATTGCCGGAACACTTCCTGCTTATAAAACGATTCCCTCTCAGTATGTGGAAGAGTTAGAAAAGGTCATTAAGAGAGATTCTGAAGACCGAAGAAGCTGGATTCTCTCAACTGATTTGGCCGTCAACAACGATTATTATTACCAAGGATTTTACCCTTTGGCCAATGAAGGGCAGTTGGTTGGAATACTGTCCGTCTCCTTATCGAAGAAGGATGCGAGAGCGAAGACCGTACAGGCCATTCTTTTCCTCATGGGACTAATGCTACTATGCATTGGGGGGGCAGTGCCCGTTTCCATTTTCTTCAGCTCCAAGATTTCGGGACCGATTGGGAAGATGCTTCATATGGTGAAGGACATCGCCCAAGGAGAGGGTGATTTGACTAAGAGGATTGAGGGGGTAGAAACTGGCGACGAGATAGCAGATTTGGGCAAAGGATTTAACCAATTCCTCGAGAAGATCCAGGGGATAGTGACAAGGGTAGCTGAAAATACAAACCGGCTAGCCTCCTCAGCAGAAGAGCTTTCCTCATCTGCAAAACAGATGGCAATCGGTGCGGACCAGCAGACCTCCCAGACTGATCAGGTTGCTACTGCAATGGAGGAGATGGCGGCTACGGTCATAGAAGTCGCGAAGAACTCAAGTGAGGCAAGGGATTTCGCGAAAGAAGCATCTAAGGTGGCGATCCAAGGAGGAGAGGTAGTCAAGGATACTATAGGGAAGATGAATGACATAGCAGGTAAAGTTGGGGAATCGGCCAAGATTATTGAGGAGTTGGGGGGGTCTTCTAACCAAATTGGTGAAATTATAGATGTTATCGATGAAATCGCTGATCAGACCAACCTTTTGGCCTTAAATGCAGCAATCGAAGCTGCCAGAGCAGGAGAACAGGGGAGAGGATTTGCCGTTGTAGCTGATGAGGTGAGAAAGCTAGCGGAACGGACTACGAGGGCTACGAAAGAAATTGCTGATATGATCAAAACGATTCAAGCTGATACGGGAGGAGCAGTGGCTTCGATGGAAGATGGCACCAAGGAGGTGGAAGCTGGGGCTGAGCTTGGTAAAAAGGCCGGAGAGTCTTTAAACAAAATAGTGACTGTTGTTCAAAAAGTAATGGATATGATACAGCAGATAGCGGTATCTGCCGAGGAACAATCCGTTGCAGCAGAAGAAATCTCTTCCAATGTAGAGTCGGTGGCTACAGTTATAAAACAGACGGCTGCTGCATCCCAACAATCATCTGAGGCGGCTGAGGATCTTAGTAATCTAGCCGTTGACCTTCAAAAGATTGTGGGGCAGTTTAAACTTCAGTAGAGCCGAGTAGTGGATGAGACTGGTCGTCGTTCAAAGTTCAAGAATAGTTAAGGGTTAACGGTGAATTCTGGCAGATAACAAAAGAGGTAATGATGGGAACAGCGGTAAAAAAGAAGGAAGGAGCAGTTAAAGGTGAGGTGGATCTGTTACAATTGGTCACCTTCAACATAGGTGGTGAAGAATTCGGTGTTGACATACTGAAGGTACAGGAGATCAACCGGATGCTTCAAATAACCAGGGTCCCTAGATCACCCGATTTTGTAGAAGGGGTAATTAATCTTCGTGGCAAGGTAGTCCCGGTTATTGATCTCAGAAAGAGGTTCAATTTAGAGAAGAAAAAGGCGGATAAGCAAACTCGCATCATAGTAGTGGAGGTAGAAAAAAAGATAGTCGGGTTTATCGTAGATGCAGTATCGGAGGTCTTAAGAATACCCTCCAGCACAGTTGAGTCACCACCTCCCATTCTGGCAGGCATAGATTCCGAATATATCACTGGAGTCGGGAAATTAGAGGATAGGCTTCTTATCTTACTGGACCTGAATAAGCTGTTTACCGTCAAAGAGATGGGCATGCTGGAGCAAGTGTAATGCCTCACAGATCACGTCACACCACGACCGGAAAATGGACGTTACAAGCGGCTTTGGAAACCTTGAAAGAAGCACTTTTCTCAACCGTTCTTCCCCTGTTCTAGTGTCCTTTTCACGTTGTCTTCGAGTAGAGGTCGGGAAGCGACCTCTGTCCCAGAGTTGTTTCTACCATATCCACCCCGGCCTTTCCAAGCTTTTCCCCATCGTTAGTGCTGCTCAGAGCATAACTCCAATACGCTACGGCAGTGCTCCACTCTTATCCCATACCATATCTTTAGCTCGTCAATTGCTATGAGAATTAGATTCAATGGCAAACACCGCGAAATTCAACCTAAAGACATGGGCGGGATTATTGGGTGCCATGCTCATCCCGCCTAGATAGCGCCTGACCTGGAACAGGTAAAGGAGTTATTGACCTCGGTGCTGAGATAGTAGCAGGTGTATATCCGATAAAGGGATGCGTTTGGCGGGAGATGGAAGGGGGGTGAGGCGCAATTCAAGTTGAAGAATGATTGATGAGGTGCCCGGCGTCCGGTAGGGTAGAACGGGGACTAAGAAAAAAACGATTGACAAACCTCACAGAAAAGTGATAGTAGAGAAAAAATGTTCCTTTTTCTTCGTGAGATAGAAAGTAAATTTCCCCGTGCTCCCGCACGGGGCATTTTGAGAATCGTTTAATATTATTTTCTGTTTACCCTTTCCTCCCCCTGCTCCCGTACGGGGTATCCAGGGTTAATTTTTCATGAATAAGTTAGACTCGTCTCCGGATACGATATTTCACCCTCTGTCAAAGGTACCGCAGGCAAGAAGTTTAGGGCAATGTGATGCGCTGGTTAAAGGTACCAGTGATAACACTCGAAGGCGAGAAAAGGAACATCAGGAAGAGACTGAGGTTGTCTCTTTTGACTTTTCAGATGGTATATGGCAACAGACGACATCCATAGACTATATCAGATTTGTTGAGTTTTCTGATTATATGCAGAATGGTAAGAGAGGAAGTGGAACGGAGGGTATCCGAGAAGTTGGGACCTATTACGATAGCACCGGTGTGCTGGTAGTTAAGGAGGAAGTAAAAGGCAGGTTTGTCGACGGATTATTCTAGGTTTTTTCAAGTTTTGTAGCTTAAATGCCGATAAGAGGATCAGAGATGATACTAAGAATTGGAATTACTTAATATCTGCAGGAGCATGAGTAACTGCAGAACGCCCGAGGGGGGTGGTTTTGGTGCTTAGATCTGTAGATTTGCAACAGATCTTTTCCAACACTTCATCTCTTGAAAAGGTTCAGAGCGTTAATCAGCGACACCCTGATATGGAGCATCGGCATTTCGTTTTACAGTTGCATGAAGAAGACAAGCAGAATAAGGAGGAAATAAAGAAATCTCAAGAAACGAAGCAAACAGAGATTAGGGATGAAGATAAGAATAAAGGAAGAGGTAGAGAAAAAAAGGTCTTAAAGGCAATTGACGGGGAAGGGATGACCACAGAAATGGTCGAGAAACCTCCCGAGATTGATCAAGGTAAGATTGTTGACATAATTATATAATATAGAGGGTTGGGAGATAAGTTTCGACCCCTCTAGCAACGAGCGATCTCCTGTTTGGGACTATCAAACGGGGCCATGTTACAGGCGCTTAGCTATCAGCGGTCACTTTTCAATTCTCAGTTTTTATTGTAGTAAATACCAGAAAGGGTTTTTTTCGCGGTATCTCTGGAGTTTTGCCCTCCAGGGATAGTGGAGGAAACCCTATTTTAATTTCTTCAATCTGGCAGATTGAAGGTAACACCTATTATGGAATTTTGGGTTTTTTTGCAGATAGGGCTCGACGTGATCCTTTTAAGTATTATCTGCTTTTACTTAGTAAGAGATAGAAAAAAACACATCAGCCCCCCCTTGGAGGAGATCAGCGAGGAACGATTACAGCTCCTTTCTAACTCATTTAACCAAATGCTCGAGGAAAGCAGGAGGGTTTTAGATGACCTATGTGAGCGCATCGATAGCGAGAAGAGATCACTTCAGCAGGTACTAGAGAAGCTGGAGTCAAAAAAGGGGGAGATAGATACGTCAATTAAGGAAGCCGAGAGATCCTTAACGCGGCTTGGGAGAATAATCGAGGGAAATCTTGCTGAAGATGAGATTAATCATGATAAATACCAGCGCGCTTCAAAATTGGCCCGAGAGGGCTTAAGTGCGGATGAGATTGCAGAGAGGGTAAAACTGCCGAAAGGAGAGGTGGAACTTATACTTGATCTTAAGAAAGAATAGACTGTTCGGTGAGAGTTCAGCTTTGACCGGCAATCCCCTAACATTGTTAGGGGGACAAATTGAACGAGTTCAATCAAATGTGAGACACCCTGAGCCCTAATTTTCAAGCCCTAAGAAATTTGGAGATCCAAGATCCCCTATCGAAACTTCTGTTATCTTATCCAAGTTCACCCTCCGAAGGCGTGTTCTTTTGAACTTCCTCTTTCGGCCATTTGGACTTGCCAAGTAGACTGTATGACAGGAGTTTCCTGATTTTCTAGTGAACTCCTTTGTCTCATAGCGAAATTTGCTGGAGCAGTGGGGTACCCAGCGAGGGTGAGCAGGAAGGGGAAAGCCAGCCCTTTAGAGGCTGGAAGGGGCAAGTATTCCCCACCTGTGAGCCCCGAAAGGGTCACTGCGGAAGCAGTGAGCGAGGGGATAAAGGGGTTCACTTAAGAAATGCCAGATTGTCAATGAAAGCATAGTAATAGGGAAATGTTTGCTGAAAAACTCAGGAAACTCCAGGACTGTATGAAACTCCAGATGAGGTCGAGTTGTCGCGAGCGGAGAGGGCCGAAACCAATGATTAAGTCAGGGCTTTTATGCAGAGTAATGGCTGCCGCAACCTTACGATGGTTGAAGGGTGATGGCTTCGTAAAAAGTCCATCTACTGCGTTGCACTGCATCCTTCGTCATTGCGGTGTACCTCTAAGTAAGCATCATTCCTCATGATTTGCGCGCCTTGCATCTGGAGCTTTTTACTTTGCCATCCCAATTTTGACTTTTTACAAGTCCATTAAGGGTTAAGATCGTGAATTCTGTCGGAGAACTAATCGGAGATTATTTTAAGATTAGCCTCTCTCATGACCGGGAGTCAGAATTTGTCTCTAGGCTGGACGTTGGTGAGGTACTGGAAGGCCGGGTTGTGAAGTCTTTAGGCAACCAAAAGGCGGTAGTCAGTTTTAAAGGAACTAGAGTCGTAGCGGAAACCAGAAGTCCACTATCCCCGGGTGATAACATAGTAGTAAGGGTAGAGCAATTGAAACCCAGGGTAATCCTCAATCTACTTCCTGAAAAGACTCAGACAAGTAACAAGGCTACTTCCCTTCTCAAAATGTACTTGCCTAATCGGGTTCCGCTAGGAGAAGTTATCGAAAAGCTGCAGAGAATCCTTGGCGAAAAATCGTTAGTACTTCATACTAATTTTGATAAAGCCCTTTACCAAAGTCTCAAGGCGGTTCTTTCCAACATTATCTTTGATGAAGGAAAAGTATTCAAGCCAGAGTATATCCTGAACTTTATAACCCAGTCTGGGCTGCTCTACGAGAGCAAACTCAAGCGCCTTCTGGCAAAAAGTCCATTACTTAACTCTGATATGGACAAAATTAATAATGACCTTAAGGGATTACTTTTGAAGATCTCGGGAGATTCGAATCTGAATGAAAGCCTTGCCCGTCTGACTGCCAGCCAGGATGAAATCCCCAAAGAGAAGATAGAATATTTCCTGAAGACCGTAAGAGAATTGGTCGAGAACATAGAACTGACTCAACTTACCAATAGCATCGCAAAAAAGGAAGGAGACTATCTTTATCTGCAGATACCGCTCGCGTTTCGAAATGGATTTGATAATGGGGAACTGCACCTCTACTATAATCGTAAAGGGGCGCCAACCGATGCCGAAAGGGAAGATTTCAGCCTAGTCTTTCTATTGCATATGGAAGGGTTAGGGAATATAAGGATAGATACCAATATCGAAAAGAGGGTTATATACTGCCGGATCATTGTAGAGAGCCATGAAGTTGCCAGCTTTGTTAATGGATTTTTGCCCCAACTGAAAGATAGGCTGACGTCCCTAGATTACACTGTGGAGGAAATCGACTGTACCGTTTTGGAAGATTCCCCGGAGGCCTGGGTTGGTTTTGGAGAAAGTTTTATCCCCGACTCCACGAATTTTGTGGATATCAAGGTATAGCGGTTTTGGAGGTTGAGGTTGACGGGAAAAAAGCGACGTTCCATAAGAAAAGCAGTTGCTTTAAAGTATACTCCGCATGAGGATGCCGCCCCTAAACTGGCTGCAAAGGGTCGAGGGGTTGTTGCTGAGAAGATTATTGAGATTGCTCGAAAGCACAATATTCCCGTTAAAAACGACCCGGAATTGATAGAGATCCTGTGCCTGCTTGATTATGACGAAGAGATCCCTCCTTCAGTGTACCAAGTTGTCGCTGAAATTTTGGCCTTCGTTTACTCTCTCAAAGGCAAACGAAGAGAAAAGGGATAACCGATCTTACCGGGCAGAAAATACCTATTGAGGTAAAAGATTCCCATATCTTTCCCAGTTCACGACGTCAGGGGTCAGCAGTCAGACATTCTTTCCCAGAAACGTCTAGAACTGGACAGTTCATGAAGTGCACCTACTCCCCGTCGCCCTTGTCTACCAATCTCGCCAGGCTGTTACGTCTGCCGTCACTATCCAGTTGTCAGTAGTCAAGTGTATTTATAGTCTCTGGAGTTTCCCGGGTTTGTGCTGAAGTATTTCCGGAACACCTTGATTTAATTTCTAACCTTGCATTATTTAAGTGAACCCATTTATCCCTTCGCTCAGGTACTTCCGCCGTGACCCTATCGGGGCTCGCAGGTGGGGAATACTTTCCCCTTCCAGCCTCTGAAGGGCTGGCTTTCCCCTTCCTGCTCACCCTCGATGGGCACCCCACTGCTCCAGCAAATTTCGCTCAGAGACAAATGGGTTCACCG
>JBDRGH010000219.1:0-3079 GCA_043818015.1 Pseudomonadota bacterium | reverse complement strand
GCTCACAGGCCACATCGTAGATCTTTATCTGCTCACCCATGTCCAGTAAGTAAACCTCTCCTCCACCTCCCAGAGCCTCGGCCTGCAAAACCAGAAGAACTGCCTCGGGAATCGTCATGAAATAGCGCTTCATCTCAGGGTGAGTGATGGTCACCGGCCCACCTCGCTTGATCTGCTCCTGAAAAGAAGGTATGACGCTACCTCGGCTCCCCAAGACATTGCCAAACCGCACAGCTATAAACTTAGTCGTCTGTTGCTGGTTAAGGCTCATTCCAACCATTTCGGCAACTCTCTTGCTCGCACCCATGACGCTCGTCGGATTGACTACCTTGTCTGTAGAGATGAGGATAAACTTTTCTGCTCCGTGCTGCGCGGAAAGCTCGCCTAAGACCTTCGTCCCCATGATATTCACCCTGACAGCCTCTTCAGGAAAATCTTCTATCATGGGAACATGCTTATACGCCGCAGCGTGAAAGACCACCTGGGGGGCGAACTCAGTGAAAATAGAATCCATCTTTTCTTTATCCACAATATCTCCCAGTACAGGACGAATGGAAAGCTGTGGATGAC
This sequence comes from Pseudomonadota bacterium, assembly GCA_043818015.1. Lineage (GTDB taxonomy): Bacteria > Desulfobacterota > UBA8473 > UBA8473 > UBA8473 > JBDRGH01. The sequence continues at coordinate 2,509 of JBDRGH010000219.1, read as the reverse complement.
GTTCTTTTATCTCCTGATTTATGCGAAAAAGGGCTGTTTCATTAAAGTCTAAGACGACCAGTAGTTGCGGGGCAAACCGGGCGATCTGTCTCGTCAGTTCAGAACCGATGGAGCCACCTGCCCCGGTGACCAGAAGTCTTTTCCCTTTTAAATTCATTTCTACTTGAGCATACTCAATCTCTATCGGCTCTCGACCCAATAAGTCTTCAAGGTCAATCTTTTTGATATCCAGGATGCTGATATTCTTCGACATAATCTCCCTGGTGCTCGGCACAATATGGATATCCCGTATCCGTGCTTTGTGAAGATAAGACAGAATATCCATGATTTCCTTTGAAGAAGTTGAAGGGATAGCAATCAGGGCTAATTCAACATCCAAGTCTTTTGAGATTCTCGGAATATCCGTCCTTCCCCCCGCTACGACAATACCGTGTATGGAAACGCCCTTTTTCGACGGATCGTCATCGATATAGGCCACGGGCAAATAGGGAGAGTCAGTCACCCTCTTCATATCCCGAACAATCCGTTCTCCGGTATTCCCCCCACCGATGATCAAGGTCCTACGCCCCGAAACCGGAGGGCGTTTTCTCCACAGAAGGTAAGCCCCCTTTGAGAGCCTCAAGCCCCCAACCATGACCAGCGAAAACGCGTAATCGATCAAAAATATTGAACGCGGGAAGCCCAGAAAAGGCTCTCCATAAGCAAGAAACAAGATGGAGGCCGCTATGATCAATGAACTCAGGGTTTGGGCCGTGAATACTCTCATAAGCTCGTAGAGACCTACATAGGACCACGTAAACCGATAGATTTGGAGAAAGTAGAAGACCAGGATCTTGACGCTCACAAACAAAGGAAGGGAGATATAGAAATGCCCTAAATAGAGATCCGGGATCATTCCCTCAAAACGGAGGCGAAAGGAGAGATAAAGGGCCAGACTAAAAAGCACAGCGTCCGAAATCAAAAAGAACAAAAATCGTTTCAGGCGTGTCTTTTTGAAGAGTCTTCTAAACAAGGGGCTTGGATTATACATGAACAACCTTATCCTCTCATCTCGCTGCTACACTCATCACCTTATCCATCGCCTTGACCGCATCTTTCATGTCCTCTTCCGTCAAGGTCGGATGGACCAGAAACAAAAGGGAAGTCTCCCCGAGTTCCTTTGCACTGGGCAGCCTCTCCTGACTTCTGACTCCTGACTTTTCAGTGCTTAATTCTAACTCTGAACTCTTAACTCTTAACTCTCGACTGCAGTCTGTAAATGCCCTTTCCAGATACACCTCGGAACAGTTCCAGGAAAAACAGGGGATACCCTCAGCATTGATGGCTGCGGTGATACGGTCCCTGTCCCAACTGGGCTTCAGTCTCTCCGGCCGGACATATGAACAACACCTATAGTAAGAGTTGTAGATCACTTCAGCCGGCACGGCCACCCTTAACGAAGGGTATTTTTTGAACCCCTGTTCTAACATTTCGGCATTCCTTCGCCGAATCTTTACCCAATCAGTCAACTTCCTCAGGGCCACCCTTCCAATAGCCGCCTGGATTTCGGTAAGCCTCAGGTTTGTCCCGATGCTTTCGTGAACATAAGGGGAGTCAGAAGCAGCCTTTCTGTCGTACACCGTATCATAGCTCTTGCCGTGGTCCTTGTAGCTCCAGACTCTTTTAAATAGTGCTTCATCATTGGTGATGAGCATCCCCCCCTCACCACCGGTAGTCAACATCTTGTCCTGGCAAAAGGAGAAACAAGAAACATGCCCAAAACTTCCTACAGGCCTTCCCTTATATTTAGCCCCGAGGGCCTGCGCGCAATCCTCGATAACCCAAAGCTCCTTTTCTTTTGCCAAATCCATGATCGACTCCATATCGCAGGGCCAACCGGCAAGATGCACGCAGATAATAGCGCTTGTCTTCGGGGTCAAAGCAGCTCGTACACTCTCCGCCGTTATATTCCCACTATCGAGATCCACATCGGCAAAGATCGGGGTTGCTCCCCTAATTGCAACACAACTGGCAGAAGCAATAAAGGTCCTGGGGGTAACTACCACCTCATCTCCCGGACCGACACCCAAAACCAAGAGGGCAAGCTCCAGGGCAACCGACCCGTTGGCAAGTGCCACTCCATAGGGACAGCCAATAGATGCGGCAAACTCCTTTTCAAAAAGGCGACCTTCCTCACCAGTCCAGTAATTGACTTTCCCTGATTTGAGTACCCGGGTTGCCGCTCCAATCTCATCCTCTCCAAAATGTGGCCAGGGAGGAAAGGGTTTATCTCTTACGGGGCGTCCCCCGTCAATGGCAAGCTCAGTCATAACTAGACACTCCTAAACCTTTGCAAAACGCTCCCTTTCTCCCAATTTTAGAGGAGATTTAATACGTTATTATCATTTACATTAAACCCAAATGGCAAAATCTATTACAGCCTCACCAAATTGTGCAGTTCGTTCTTCCAGATCATATATTTTTTGGGTATTTGGATTCTGGGCTTTATTTGATCCGCCTCTGGCGGAAG
>JBDRGH010000218.1:0-2475 GCA_043818015.1 Pseudomonadota bacterium | reverse complement strand
CTTAGGCGACTGATTTGGTCCGAAGTCCAAAAACAATCATTTTCATCGTTTGTCACGTTCGGCATCCCCGTTACTGGAGTTTCCCCAATTTATAGTGAACCCCTTTGTCTCATGGCGAAATTTGCTGGAGCAGTGGGGTATCCACCTGCCTGTGCGTTGCACGCAGACAGGTCGAGGGTGAGCAGGAAGGGGAAAGTATTCCCCACCTGCGAACCCCGAAAGGGTCACTGCGGAAGCAGTGAGCGAAGGGATAAAGGGGTTCACTTAAATAATGCCAGATTAGTAACGAAATCATGGTATTCCGAAAATACTTCGCCAGAAACTCGGGAAACTCCAGCTAGTTTTTAAATTGACAAAGTCAATGATTTAGGATAGCTTTACTCCCACAAGACCCCGCTCACTTTGAGAATAGAGCACGGACGGAGAATAGAGTGGAAGACATTGAGTTGCAGAGGGAGATAAAGCGACGTCTAAAGGACAAAAATGGTATTCTGCTTGCCCATAATTATCAAAGAGGCGAGATCCAAGAAATCGCGGATGTTGGTGGAGATTCACTCGGGTTAAGTATGGAGGCTGCCAAGAGTGATTGCGAAATCATAGTCTTCTGTGGCGTCCATTTTATGGCTGAAAGTGCCTCCATCTTATCCCCCGACAAAACCGTAATCCTCCCTCGGCTCGATGCAGGATGCCCCATGGCAGATATGATTTCGGCGGATATTCTCGCGGAGAAGAGGAGGGAAACCCCTGAAGCTACCGTTGTTACCTATGTCAACTCCTCAGCTGAGGTAAAGGCCGAAAGTGATATCTGTTGCACCTCAGCTAATGCCATCCGCGTGGTGAACTCTGCAGAAAGTGATACCGTATTGATGACCCCTGATAAGAACCTGGCACAATACGTATCACGGTTTACTAACAAAAAGCTTCTTTGGTGGGAAGGCTATTGCCCTACCCACGACCGCCTGAAGGCGGGAGAAGTACTGGATCTCAAGGCAAAACACCCCAATGCGCTGTTTGTGGCCCATCCAGAGTGTAGACCTGGGGTACTTGAGCTAGCGGATCACGTCTGTAGTACCTCGGGGATGTATGAATATGCTAAGAAGACAGACAACGAAGAGTTCATAATAGGCACCGAGGAGGGAATACTGTATCGATTGAGAAGAGAAAATCCCAAGAAGAAATTCATTCTTGCCTCCAAAAGTCTGATATGCCCAAATATGAAGTTAACCACACTGGAGAGTGTGTTGAAGGCCATAGTCGAAATGAAGAATGTAATAAAGGTTCCAGAGAGGACAAGGATTCCGGCGAAGAAAGCCTTAGATAGAATGCTAACGGTGCCTCGAGATCAGGTTTTGGCGGAATAGAAACCCCTACTGATACTAAAAGTGAAGAGTAACAACATTCAAATGGAGGAGGGATTGCCTGTTATGTCATATGAGATTTGCTTTAGATGCGGTAGCAAAGTTCTGGTAGGAGGCTTGAAATATATTATAAATATTACTATATGGGCCGACTTTGACGGGACATTATTAGAGCCAGAGGGCGACGTAGGTGACGAAATCCAAAGACTTTTGAAGAAGATAGAGAACCTAGACCAGGAAACACTCGAAAAGGATGTTTGTCAAGACCTCCAGTTTATTGTCTGCAAGAGATGTAAGGATCAGTGGGTTCAGGACTTACTCAATACAGGAGGTAACTATACACCCTTCGACGATGAATTTCCCCATTTTTTTCACTGACCCCTCAATCAGTTCCGACTACCATGTTTAAAGTTAACATTACCTCCTATTTCAAGAACGCTTGGGGTATCCTGGCGGTAGCCTTTCGATCGTACAGATTGAATGGAGGATTGAATCTATCGGCCGCTATAGCTTTCTATTCAATCCTTTCCCTGATCCCTCTTCTCTTTCTTCTTCTGTCAGTCACTGGATATATACTCGGTTCCTCTGAAGAGGCGTACAGGGCTACCATATCCTTCATCACGGAGCGTACACCACAGATAGATCCAATAGTGTTGCAGGAGGCGAAAAGGATAGTGGATAAGGCTGAAGCGCTCGGTTGGATGGGGATACTTTTCCTGATATGGACAGCCAGTCTCATCTTTTCCTCACTAGAGTCTGCGTTCAATACAATATTCAAGGTTATCAATATTGAGAAAAGACGTTATTTCTATTCAAAACTCTTAACCTTCGCAATGATACCCCTTGGATGTTTGATACTGACTATTTCAATTCTCATAACCGGTTTTGCCAAGGCTTTGGAAAAAGTAAGCACCTTCGTTCTACTTGGGATCGATCTGCGTGTCTTCTTTCACACTAGTCTGCTCGTCAGATATCTCATCCCATTTTTACTTATTGCCTCTGCGGTTACCTTAGTGTATAAAACTATTCCCAACATCAAGGTTCCTTTGAGACATTGTATCGTTGGAGGGACCGTGTGCGCTTTCCTTTGGGAGGGAGTTAAGTACGTAGTTGCCTG
>JBDRGH010000217.1:0-7434 GCA_043818015.1 Pseudomonadota bacterium | reverse complement strand
ACGTGAATCCTGTGCCCCTGTAAGGCTTCTCTGTCCCCGGGAAATATCCCAATGTGACCTTTCTCATGTTTTCTACCCCGGGCCCTTCACCATACCAGGGAACGAGACCGGTCACCACGTAGGTCTCACGTGCAGCTTCACCAATCTCATTGAGACCCTCGGCAAGCATCGCTCCCCAGCTATGAAAGACCGGTACCTTGAACCCAAACTTCCGCAGTTCCCGGAGCAAGGTAACACCGGTCGCGGTAATCGTTCCAATATTCATCACACAGTTGACATTTCTCCTCTTCAAGCTCATAACCTGTGAGCTGGCATCAACCGCACCTGCCATCAGTATCTCTTCTGTTACAGGCTCCAAGTTGTACTTTTTCAACCTCGGAAGCACACCTCTCACATCGGTTTTACCCGCCTCGGTATCGGGACGTACTATGCCAATCCGGGGATTCTTCAAGTTATAGTCTTTGATTATGTAGTCGGTAAGAAGCATAACCTGCCGCTCATAGGTATCACAGGCAATAAATATATATTTTTTGTGGGGATCTACCGTAAGTTCACTGAATACCGCGCACATGGTTGGTAACTTGTCCTTTTGCCATTTAGCCCAGAGTGGCGGGACAAAGCTCGCAGAACCAGGACCTATTAGCGTGAATATCCTGTCTTTGAAGATCAGCTTCTTATACGCCGCAATGGCTGCGGGAATTGAATAGCGATCATCTTCTGCAAGGATTTTTAGCTTTCTTCCGTGGACATCTCCCTGGTCATTGAAATATCTGGCGTACGTCTTAATCCCGTTAGCTATCGGCAGTGTAACGCCGGCAGCCGGGCCCGTATGGTCCATTATGACCCCTATTTTTATCACCTCATTCGTTACCCCTCTGACCTCTTTTGCGTGACTCAAAGAGCCGTAAATCAAAAAAATACTTACCAACAATCCAACTACCAACAATACATTCTTTCTCACCTTCATACCAACTCTCCTTTCGTTTATGTTTAAAAGTTTGGATACTCTCGACTTGACTAAGTCTACTTTACTGAGAGACGACTAGTCAGTCTAAGTCATTGATATTACCTTAGCAAATTCTATAGGGGCTTTGGTGTTCCTATAAGATCAGTTGCTATTGGTCAATGGTTTTGACCTACACTATTTTTTGTAATTCAATAATCATGCCAGGAGATAGACGCACTTGATGGGATGACACTGATGCTGAAAGGTACACTAATTGGTTATCAGCGCACTGCAAAGAAAATCCATTGAGCGGATAAACGACCTTCTTGTAAACACTCAGGTTACACCATGTCAACTGAAGGTAGCGTTCTTCGACGACCAATGAGCAACCCTTTTACTTCCAAAGGCATACTTCCTGTTTCTGTGTCTTGAGTAGTCGGCAAGTTGTCTTTTTGTGAACTTCCTCTGAATTGGTCCAGGAAATTGAGAATGGGTAATTTCCTTTGACTGATTCACCTTTTCATGTTAAATCATGTTTTATCTTCTTCACGTATGCTCGGCTACACTCTCAGGGTTGCGGAACAAACCCTTCGTGTTTTCAGCGCTCAATAATCCAGCAGCTCTTTCTGGTAAATATATACTATTCGTGGAAGAACCTTTGTTATGAGAGCTTTGAAAAAGCATCCCTTTAGGCTTCAACATCCATTTTTTGAACCGTCAGAGGGAGATTCCCCAAGAGATTTATGAATTCGCTCTCAGTGATACTTTTCAAAATATAAATAGTTTTTCAAGGGCTAGAATTGATCTTCGGGCAACACAAAAGCCAAGGAGGCAGTCAGGAAGAATTTCCTTATTACACGGCTCTTGTCAAATCACTTGGATTTCTTGAAGGATATACTGGAGGACCGATGAGAGGACCGACTCTTGTCTTTGTCTCCGTCCTGGTTGTCTTGATTCTCCTCTGTTATTCGGGATATTCGTTCTCCCAGGGGATCGTTTTGGGGGACCAAAAAATCGGCAAGGGGCCTATAAAGATAAGGGCAGACAAGTTGGAGTTCGATCGCCAGAAAAATATCTACATAACCCAGGGGAATGTGGAAATTATACAGGATAACAGGGTTTTAAAGGCCGATATGATAAAGGTAAACCCAGAGACCAGAGAGGCGGAGGCAGAAGGCAACATTACCTTGACTTCTGGGGAAGACATACTGAAGAGTGACAGGATTGAAATCAACCTGGATACGCAAAAGGGTACTGTCTATGACGGAGAACTCTTCTTTAAAAGGGAGAATTTCCACCTCACTGGTAAGAGGATTGAGAAACTCGGTGAAGATAGCTATCGGATAATTGACGGGGTATTTACGACGTGTGATGGCCCCGCTCCTCCGTGGAAGTTTACCGGCAAAGACGTAAACGTTACGGTAGAGGGTTACGCTACCGTTAAACATGCCACCTTCTATATAAAAGATATACCGGTCTTATATGTGCCCTACATAATTTTCCCGGCGAAGACAAAGAGACAGACCGGGTTTCTGATACCCTCGCTTGGATATTCCAACGACGGGGGAACAGAGGTAACCATTCCCTTCTTTTTGGCTATCTCCGAGAATATGGACGCCACCTTTTCCCTGGACTATAGAAGTGAGAGAGGGGTCGGAGAGGCACTGAAGTACCGGTACATACGAAGCAGGGACAGCTTTGGAGACCTTTATTTCTACCATATGAGGGAAACGAGTAGTTATCGGGATTGGAGGAAGGAACAAAAGGGAGAAGAACTCATCAGTGGCCCTGATAGATGGATGCTAAGGTACAAGCATGAAGAAAATTTCGATCCATCGTTCTTCGCAAAGGTTGATATTGCCCAGGTAAGCGATAGAGACTTCCTTAGCGATTTCGGTAAGGTCGCTGATGACAGATCTCAGGAGAAACTGGAATCGACCGTTTTTGCAACTAAAGTCTGGCAGAGGTTCAATCTGAATTCCGAGTTCAGGTATACCGAAGACTTAGAAAAGGAGGATAAAACTACTCTCCAGAGGCTTCCGCGGATAGAGTTCAGCGGTTCAAAACAGAGTCTACTGGGCTCCCCTCTATTTTATGGCCTGACCACTTCTCTCGATAATCTTTGGCGGGAGGAAGGATTAACAGGTCAGAGAATAGATATCTATCCGAAGATGTTGTACACTTTCTATACGAACTATTTTGAAGTGAAGCCAGAAATCGGGGTAAGAGAGACCGCCTATACCCTTCATGAAGGGGAGGATAAAGTTCACACGAGAGAGATTTATGATTTTAACCTGGGGTTGACCACGGCTTTTCAAAGGGTATTTGATGTTGAGGGAGAAACGGTTAAGAGGTTAAAGCATTCCATTAAGCCCGAAGTAACGTATACGTTCATCCCCAATGTAGATCAGGAAGGCCTTCCAGAGTTTGATTCTGATGATCGGATCGCTCGGAGCAACTCCGTTACCTATTCACTTACCAGCGACCTTATCGGGAAGGTTTTCGAAGGTATAGATAATAGCTATTATCATAAGTTTGTCAGACTGAAACTCAGTCAGAGTTATGATTTCATCGAGGCGACAGGAGATTTAATATCGTCCACCGATTCCCACCGCCACTTTTTCCCCGTGTCGGGCGAATTAGATGTCTATCCGAACAGATACATCTCTTTGAAGCTGGATGGGCAGTACGATACTTATGAGAGCCATTTTACCACGCATAATGTGTTGATGGGCTTAAAGGATGAACGGGGAGATTCCCTTGATTTCGAATACAGAAATACACGGGACCAAAACGAGGACATCAATACAAAGATGAAGGTTAAGGTATCAGATTCGACGGATCTGAACATTGAAAACAGATACTCAAAGATGAACAACTTATCTTTAGAGACGATTTTCGGAGTTGACTATAGGGCACAATGTTGGGGTGCAAGAGTGACATATTCAGATAGGGCTATTGAGGACGAGGACAGGAGAGAGCAGAGGTTTATGATCATGTTTTCACTTACTGGCCTTGGTAAGTTTGGGGAATGATTAGTTTGTCCTGAAAAATTCCCTTTTCCGCTCCGAAGCACAGGTTTTTTGACCCATCAATGACTCACTTCAGGCATTTTCAGAAACTCCCCGCGTACGGCGGGTCAGACACCTGAAAATGCATATCTTCCGCTTCATCAAGATGGGTACCCCAAAAATCCTGCTGATCTTCGCTCTAAAGGAAATTTTTCATTTTTTAGAGTGAACTAATTACGCAAAGAACAAAGGAGGGATTATCGTGGTTAGTCAGGTATTTTATTCGGACTTACGGGTTACTCCGAAGAACAATATCTTTGATAAAATGGCTTCCCTGCTGGATAGGGTAGACCTGAAGTCCAAGATTAAGAAGGGAAGTTTGGTTGCCATAAAGTCGCATTTTGGCGAAAGGGGTAACACGGGGTACATAAGTCCTGTCTTGATCAGGAAGATCGTAGACAAGGTGAAAGAACATGGGGGGAAACCGTTTCTTACTGACTGTGGTACCCTTTACCACCTGGGTAGGGGTGATGCTGTCTCTCATCTGATAACGGCTATCGAGAACGGTTTTGACTACGCTGTAGTTGGTGCTCCCGTGATAATCGGCGATGGACTCAAGGGAGGTAGCGCTGTCAAGGTCAAGATCAATAAAGAGATGTTCAAAGAGGTGAGTATTGGACATGATATATTTCACAGTAACAGTCTCATTAGCGTAGCCCACTTTAAGGGTCATGAGCTTTCTGGCTTTGGCGGTACTATAAAGAACCTGGGGATGGGTTGTGCCTCCCGGGTAGGGAAGCTCCAGCAGCACTCAAGTGTCAATCCAGTTGTTAGTGAAAGACGCTGTATCGGCTGCGGTGAATGCATTGATTGGTGTGCTCACGGGGCTCTATCACTGATGGACGAGAAGGCGACGATTGACCTTAAAAAATGTGTAGGCTGTGGAGAGTGCTTCCTGATCTGTAAGCAAGAGGCTATTCAGGTCAAATGGGATGAGACGGGCCCTTCGTTCCAGAAGAAGATGATAGAGTATGCCGTGGGGGTACTTAAAGGTAAAGAGAAGAGATCGGTATTCATGAATTTCATCACCGATGTAAGTCCTGCCTGTGACTGCTACCCGTGCTCTGATGCGCCTATCGTTTCCGATGTGGGGATCGTTGCTTCTACTGATCCGGTGGCGATTGATCAGGCCTCAGTAGACTTGGTTAATCAACAAATGGGCAATAGAAATTCGGCCCTGAAGGATAATTTCAACCCTGGAGAAGATAAGTTCAGAGGGGTTTATCCCCACCTGGATTGGAATGTGCAGTTGGAGTACGGAGAGGAAATCGGACTGGGTACCAGAAATTATGAACTGGTAAAACTATGAATTCGCTCTCAGGGAAGTTTTTCAAAGGTCTTCGATAAAAGCCTCATATCCAGTTGTTTTCAGGGTTGAGAGAGATTACCCTACTGGCTCTGTGTTGCAAAGCCAGGGAAAGATCAATCGGATGATAGCTACGGCTCTTCAAGAGAAGCTGGACCCCTTCGTCGGCCTTTCTGGGACTATTATTGATCTCGCTCAGATGGAATAGAATGACATGCCTAAGACCTTCATGATATACCTCTCTGATGAGAGCACCGGCCTGATGATTGGAGAGATGTCCCAGACGGCTTTTAATCCTCTGTTTTACTTCCCATGGGTAAGGGCCCACCTTGAGCATCTCTTCATCATGATTAGACTCTAAGATAAGCAGGTCGCATTTTTTCAACCTCTCTATCACCAACTTCGATCCAAAACCTAAGTCTGTAGCTATACCAATTGTTGATTTCTCGTATCTTATTGTAAACCCGACGGGGTCAGCAGCGTCATGGGGGACTGAAAACGGCTCGAATATTAAGTCTTGAAAGGAAAAGGGCTTTCCCGTCTCAAACTCCCTAACATCTCCGTTGATCTCAGATCCTTTTATATTTGAAAGAGTTGGATAGTTTATGTATACAGGTAGGTTCAGTCGACTGCATAAGACTCGGAGTCCCCGAGTGTGATCGGTATGCTCATGGGAAATGATAACAGCATTCAGGTCCTCTATGTGAACGCCTATAGTCCCGAGTCTCCTGTTGATTTCTCTTCCACTCAGACCAGCATCGATAAGGACCCTTGTCTTGCCTGCTCCAATATAGATTGCATTCCCCTTGCTTCCACTGGCCAGGGTGCAGACGGTTAAGTCGATTTCGGGGTTCCTCCTGATTTTCTGTAGTGTGCGGTTTAACGAGTCGTGCTGAAGGGTGTACTAATTAAAGCCTATGTTGTATAGTCGCCAATTTATAGCACAACATATAGTATGTCAAGGGAAATCTTGGGCGTGATAAATGAGGGACCGAGAGGCTTGCCGAAGAGGAATCGGTGTATGAGATGATGCAGGGGTTAACACTTTGGTATCTGTCGCATTGAGAAATCTCCTGAAATCCTGGTAGTGCAAGACATTGAATGATACCCAGTTAATTGTTATGAGATTCTAGTAACTTGAGTAATTTGAGCCTTGACAGTCAACTATAAAAAGAATAAAAATAGACTACTAACCAGAACTAGAAAATTAATTGTTCCCCCTCGCTTCGCTCGGGGGAATGCGGAGTTGATCCGAGAGCGCCTGTCCTCGCTCCGCTCGGAAGAACCAGGCGCTTGAGTCGATCCCCTCCGGGGACGGCTCCGCTCCGCATTATCAGGCAATAAATATGAAAGTAACCCAAAATGTACTCGACATTGTTGACGAGATAAAAAGAAGAAATGCATACTATATTTTTATTGACGGTTGCGATGGTTCAGGAAAGAGTACTTTGGCAAATGAAATAGCACAGAAGCTGACCTTGCTCCATATTAATCTGGATGACTATTTGGAAAAGAACCGTGGTAACTTCGTAGACTTCATAAAATATGACCTATTGAAAAACGAGATTGATAATTCAAATTGTCCTGTAATCGTTGAGGGTGTCTGTGTCTTGGCAGTTGCACAGAAATTGCAGATCAATTGTGACGTTCATATCTACGTCAAAAGGATGTCTGATTATGGTGCCTGGAAAGATGATGATCTCTATAATGAAGCTAAAGATGTGGATGCCTTTCTAGCTGAACAAAACACACAACATCGAAAGTTTTGTGAAGCAATGGCTCAAATCGAAGGAGAAAAATACGATCCTGAAAACACCACTATTCCAAAATTAACCGAAGAATTGATCCGATACCATTATGAGTTCAAGCCACAAGAGACAGCAGACATCATCTATGAGCGGTTAAGCTGATAACATGCTGCTTGTAGGGACGCGCAAAGAACCGTGCGACCCACAGCGGCGGCGTTAGGATAATTTAGAAACAATGGATAACATTACCCCCTATGTAATGACTGTGATAGAGTGGGGAATTGTACCCTTAATTCTCTCATGCATTCTCATTTTTGCATTATTTGGCATCCCTTCGGAAAACGTTCATCCCCACATTAAAAG
>JBDRGH010000216.1:0-2135 GCA_043818015.1 Pseudomonadota bacterium | reverse complement strand
TTTGTAATACCGGCGGAGACATCATTTATAGATGCCTGGGAGTTACGGATACATCCCATGAAACGGACCTTGGCATTTATACCAATTAGTGTACCGGCAGGTAAGATTATTTTATAGCCCGGAGCCAAATCGATACCGGTACTGCTTTGGCTGATAAACATGATATCGTACACCCTATATAGAATAGAGCATCTCAAAAGCAGGTTTATTATTTTCTGATATATTGGGGTTCTTTTGATATTCGTTGACAGTTCCAAAGATTGAATGAATTTAATCTCTATTGATTGAAGATAATAAGATTCGAGATCTGTAGATAGACGGTCAATAATTTCCAAATCCGGTTGAAATGGATATTGGTATAATAAAAGGGGCACAACGACCAAACATTGTGCCCCCTGATAATGCTCTTATCGTTTGGCTTTTTACTCAGGCAGGAAATTTTCCATCACCCAGACCTCTTCTTCCTGTTCATAGGTGGAGAAAGCGATTTGTTGCCCGTCAGGATGAATACTCAGGCCGGAATATCTCTTATCTGATTGCCATAGTTTTTGGGGCTCTCCTCCTTCAGGAGAGATTTGCCACAAAGCAGAGCCTTTCTTAAAATTTTCAGTAAAAAGCAAGTATTTCCCGTCAGGCGTCCAGGTAATTAACCTTATCTCTATTGATTCTTCTGATTTATGAAACTTACATAATTCTCTGGGCTCTCCCCCAGAGACGGGCATAATCAAAATACTCCATGTTCCATCGTCGCTATTTTCAGTACCAAAAACTAATCTTTTGCCATCAGGAGAAAGATCCAAGAGCCTTCTTAAGTTATCGTCTTGATAGAGTTGTTTCTCCCGACCCGATTCAAGTTCCCGCATAAAGATTCTGCCCCTGTTTACATAGAAAACATCCTTTCTATCATGAGACCAATCAGCTATAGAGGTCTTCCATGCGTCACGTAAAAAGTTAATGTGAAAAGGTTCTTGAACAGGAGGAAACCGCACGAGTTCGGTCACATGGCCGGTTTGAACATCAATCTCGTAAACCCCACCATTGTAGTCCTTCTGATTGCTCTTGTTATTGTCGTAACCTTTGATCAAAATAGAGCTCCCGTCAGGAGACCAGCGAGGGGCTCTGGCTTCAATTTCACTAGCTAGTTCACGCTCCTTGCCAGTTTTGAGGTGTCGAATATGGAGGGGTCTATGATAAAACCCAGGGCCCTTAGCCCCTGTTTGCTCGTTGACATAAGCTAAGTACTCACCATCCGGGGACCATTTGGCAGAGTAGTTGGAACCTAAAAGAGGTTTGCTTAATTGCTCCCGGACTTTGCCTGTTTTCAAGTCAACCGGAGCAATTTGGGTAGTAAACCTCCTAGTATAAATGCTGAAGTAAAAGGAACCATTCTGCGTAAATGCCATCGGTGAAACCTTCCCAAGATCAGGTTTAATCCGTTTTGGTGCCCCCAAAGGTTTGCCATTGTCTACCTGAATAATCCAGGCATCCCAGGTTCCTAAGCGGTCGCTCAAAAACAAAATCTCTTTTCTGCCTGGTGTCCAACCAAGCAACCTGTCATTTGCAGGGTGTTCAATAAGAGAAATTTCGCCACTTCCATCGGTAGAGATGAGACTGATGTCATGATTCCCGGAGTTTTCCTCAACTGGAAAGTCATAGGCGATGAATCGATCATCCGGTGAATAACAGAATCGAGGCCAGAAAAGTTTTTCAAAAGTTTTCAAGACCTGAATAGATCCATCAGCAACCGCAATCGAGATAATCTCAGCCTTTTCACCGTATCTTCTGGCTGCAATCTGCTTGCCGTCCGAAGACCATGATTCAGGGTAAACTTCATCTTTATCTTTACTGTTGTAAAGAATCCGATTTCCTGAACCATCGATCCCAATAAGACACAGATCGTAGGTGCTGTACTCATTGGTCCAGGAATAGGCGACGAGCTTGTTATCAGGAGATATGACGGAATTGAGTGCAAATACTGCTGGCTGTTTCTGAGTTCCAGTTTTCGTGAGGCGCCGCGTCTTCCCGGTGGCGAGTTCACGAATGGCAAGATCACCGGTTTCCCAATCTGTGTATGAGAGATACCTGCCGTCAGGTGAAGGTGTTCCATAGGTATCAACATCGGGACCTGTCCATAC
>JBDRGH010000215.1:0-2501 GCA_043818015.1 Pseudomonadota bacterium | reverse complement strand
GTCTGGAAGCAGGACTACCTTGTCCGGGCAAAGAATGGATGCTGTTTCGGCCATAAAGTGGACTCCGCAGAACACGATGACATCAGCATCGGTCCCGGCTGCCTTCTGGCTCAACTCCAAGGAATCGCCAACAAAATCAGCTATATCCTGAACTTCACCTAGCTGATAGTTATGTGCCAGGATGACAGCATTTCGTTCTTTCCTGAGGTTGGCGATTCTCTCTACCAGTTCAGCATTACTACCTTCCATCGCTCGTTATTCTCCAATCGCTAGTGTAAACGTTAATCCTTACTCCTCTGACAAAGCCAAGGAGTGTTATCCCTAAATCATTGGCCAACTTCACTCCCAGGTCAGTAGGAGCGGATTTGGAAATAATTATAGGAATATTTCTTTTCGCTACCTTGAGTAATATTTCTGATGAGATTCGGCCACTAGTAATTACTAGCCGCTCATCTGTCGGTATATCTGCCAGGAGACATTCCCCAAAGATTTTGTCAATGGCGTTATGTCTTCCTATGTCCTCGCTGAAGACTAGAATGCTCTTTGTATCACACAGGGCAGCACTATGAACACCACCAGTGGCCCTATAAATCTGGGAACGGTGCTGAAAGTCGCGTACCAAAGAAAGGACATCCTGAGTTGACATTTGAGTTCGAGATTCTACCTTTGCCTGGCTTTGCACATCAGCCGCACTGTAGAAAGAAGCCCCTCTCCCACAGCCCGAGGTTATAAACCGCTTGAATACAAGCTCATTAGCCAGCGCATTGTTCTCTCCAGTTTCGACACGCACAATACCTCTCTGTTCGTCAACGGTTATTTTCTTGATTTCGTCTTTTCCTTCGAGTAACCCTTCGGAGAAGAGGAAACCAATAGCTAAATATTTTAAGTCTTCAGGGGAACAGAGCAGGGTTACCAGTTCCTGGTTATTTAAGATGATAGTAAGAGGAAATTCTCTGGCAACTACATCCTCAATTCTACTCCTGCTTTCTTCAGTAAGCCGAAAAATGGGAATCTTCTCTATCTCATTCTCCATCTTTTTCTATCCCTATCTCGTCTCCACTCATGACAAGTCCTCCACGAATCACTCTGGCAAACACTCCCTCTTTAGGCATGATGCATTTGCCTATCTGGCGGTAGATAGCACACCCGGTGTGGCACTCTTTGCCAATCTGGGTAACCTCTAGAAGAGCCTCTTTCCCAATAGAGATCTCTGTGCCAACGGGCAGTAAGACCAAGTCAATCCCTTCAGTGGTAAGGTTTTCTGCAAAAGTTCCGGGACCTACATCGAAGCCCAGGTTTCGCATCTTATTAATACTCTCAATTGCCATCAAGCTTACCTGACGATGGCTACAGCAGTCGGCATGAGCATCATCAGCGAGGCCGTAATCTTTATGAAGGTATCCCTCCTTCACATTCTCCTTCTTGGTTCCCTTTTTCTCACTCTGGCAAACTGCGATTATCTTAGCCATATCATTACTCCCTTGTTCTCTCTATCGTTCCTCCACCGACCACTACATCTCCATGGTAAAAGACTACTGCCTGCCCGGGGGTAATTGCCATCTGAGGCTCTTTGAACTTTACATAGACCTTATCTTCATTCAAGGGTGTTACTATTGCCTCGGCCTCTTTATGAAGATATCTTATTCTTGCCTTGACCTTAGTCGGTCGCTTTAATTCCTCAATGGCTATCCAGTTTAGCTCCGACGCTATAAGCTCGTCTCGATATACTTCTTCTTTACTGCCCACAATGACGGTATTCTTTCCCGGGTCAATATCAGTAACATATAGTGGCTCTTTGGCTGAGATGCCCAGCCCCTTGCGCTGCCCGATGGTATAGAAGGAGATTCCTCGGTGTTTCCCCAGGATATTCCCCTGTTTATCCAGTATTGGCCCCGGCTGTGCTGCCTCGACAAGAGTGTGATAACCCCCGGCAATAAAATCCTGACTCTCCGGCTTATTATCAACACCCAAACCGAAATCTGAAGCCATCTTTCTTACCTCTTCCTTAGTATAATTACCGAGAGGAAAAAGCGAGCGGCCAATCTGCTCCTGAGATAAAGATGATATAAAATATGACTGGTCTTTGCTTAAGTCCCTAGCCTTTTTGAGTAGATAGCGCTGCTTACTCTTACTATATTCTACCCGAGCATAGTGGCCGGTGGCAAAATAATCAAATTTGAGTCCGCTATCCTGAGCCTTTCTAAACAGGGCATCAAACTTAACCTTGCGGTTACATCTAAGGCATGGGTTGGGAGTTCTTCCTGATAGGTACTCATGGCAAAAGTAGTCCAGAACTTCGGCTTTGTATTCTTGCCTCAGGTCAAAAACATAGAAATCAACCCCTAAAATTTGGGCAACCTTTCGGGCTGATCCTGATCGATCTCTTCATCCCCAAGCATCCCTTTTTCCCCTGGGAGGAGTACCCCTCCTTTTATGCCGCCTATGGCTTTGTCTCCTGTGTCCTCCTGGTCTTGGCGGCCAAATATATCTTGAGAAAAATG
>JBDRGH010000214.1:0-2251 GCA_043818015.1 Pseudomonadota bacterium | reverse complement strand
GGTTAGGCACTTTCTTGGGATTCTGTGCGGACATATAGCCAATTTCCAAATCCCAGTGCGCCCCTTCAACGACTTTAAGCTCTCCTCTCTTGTCCACCTTTTCCAACCATTTCCTTAGGTCATCCAATTTTTAACCTCCTTTTTAATAAGGCTATATCCTCCATGTGTATAGCCTCATGAGACTCTTGAGTTACATGCAGACTAAAGTCACAAATCCATAGGAACAGACTCTCCTGCTCTCGGCGAGTGCCTCACCGGTGCGATACCGTTCTCCTTAAATCACCAAGACATTACCATCACCGAGCGAATAGTGCCGGCACTATGGCCACAGGCATTACGTATACCTATTCCAAGCCGTAGGTTGTCCAATTACTGAGAATCCTCTCTTGCACTTCCTTGGGATAAGCCTGTCTAAATGTGCACCTGAGAGGGATGCTATCAGGCTTGATATACTCAGGCCAGGTGCAATCAAATACTGCAACGCCCCCCTTCATCCCTGCCTTTTCATCAGGGCTCAGATAGGGAAGTAAACGATTTACGACCTGATCAGTCCTGATTTTGATACCCTTTGCCGGGTGGCATCTGACACCTAGCGTGTGCATTACCTCCGTTAAATTGAAGACATCCACATCATCATCTACAACTATGATCATTACGGGACAACCTCCGAGCTGGATCGCCCTAATGCAATCCGCAATACGATTAGCAATATTGACCACTTCCGTTCTCCGGACGCTTACGGCCCAGATTGCTCCTCCCGTTGCCTCAATAGCATGAACATCAACAACTGGCACCCCACACTGCTGCAGAAAACTCTTGACCTTGATTTCCTGTGTCGCGGCAATAAATGCGCCTTCGTCCTGCGACATCCCGATTATGCCTACCGTTATTATTGGATTCGTACGATGAGTAATAGCATTGACCCGAAAGACAGGACTCATGCTCGTGGTGCTTTGATGTCTGGTCCATTCACCAAAGGGGCCCTCAGGCAAACGCTCGCCACATAGAACTTCCCCTTCGAGTATAATTTCAGCGCTCGCAGGCACATAGAAATCCACAGTTTCACATTTCACGAGCTCGATTGGCTCTTGTTTTAGGGAACCTGCATAGCGAACTTCGCTTTCACCTACCTCAAACGGTATAGCTGCAGCCATCTGACAGACGGGATCCAGCCCAATAGCAACTGCCATGGGCATATTCTTTCCTTTGGATTCATATTTGTCGTAGAAAAGCAGACCACCCTGGTTCTGTCGGTGGAAGTATACTGCGGCACGATTTCTATCGTGGACCATCATGCGGTAGGTACCCCAGTTCACCCAGTCGCTGTCAGGGTCCTTCGTTATTTGAATAGCCAGCGTTCCGATGTAGCGACCTTCTTCACCACCCGTTATTTTTGGAACCGGTAAACTGAATAAATCAACCTCGTCACCAACCATAATATTTTCTTTACAAGGTCCATCTTTGACTATGGTAGGCTCAACAGGATGCGCAACCCTGCTTTTCATCACATCCTGAATTTCTCTCCATGAAGTATCAGGGGAAAGCCCCAAACCAGTGGCAAATCGTCTTCTCCCGTACCCACTCCGGCCTACGATGCGTCCCGAAGGATAGCCTTTAATCTTCTCGAAGAAGGGAGCACGTCTGGTTCCTCTTTCCGCTGACAGTCGAATGATTGCCCCTACCTCGAGATTCCAATCTACCTCTTGCTTTATAACGGCTAAATCACCATTTTTTTCCTGTTCCCGCAGGTATCCTCGCAAATCTTTGAATTTCATATTTTCCTCCTGACTGGTTATCGTTAACGTTCTGCCCTTGCTGCTACGAGATAAACTATATGTAAATATATGGGCAACAGCTCCGATATATTACTCGGTTGAGGGCACAATTCTCCGCAATATTGATTATCTGCACGAACTAACCTCGCAGCACGTTGCTGTATCAATTCCTTTCGTCCTTTAAACTGCCGGTCACTCGCCCGGGAAGAATTTTGACATCTGCCAGGCTACCCCGGTTTTGGCCAGCTCTTCCTTGAACGACCTTCTGATTTCAGGGTCTTCATCCTCAAACTCAATTTGAGTTCCGCCACGCTTGACGCTTATTGCCCTCGGTTCTATTTTTGTGATTCCCTGATACTTAACACTCCTTTCTTCGGAAAAGGACATGAGCCTGCCGGGCTCCTTTCCGGTGTTAAAGTGCTGGTGAAACCACTGGTCGACTACGGCAAAGACGGTGTTCTGCTGCCAGTCAATCT
>JBDRGH010000213.1:0-2791 GCA_043818015.1 Pseudomonadota bacterium | reverse complement strand
GAACCTTGGCGTATATCCTCCATCGTTCTCAGAACGAGACCGGGAAGTTTCTCTTCTATGAAAAGTATAGGGATAAAGCGGCGTTTGACCACCATAGTTCTACGCCGCACATCAAACAGCTCTTCGGAACATTAGGTCCTTTACTGGCAGGACCACCAAGTATAGAAATGTATGAGGAGTTGGCGGCCAAGAAATAAAAGAAGGGTTTACACTGCGAGGGGTTCCTTCCACCTCTCGCTCTTCACCCGCCCTACTATGTGCTGGACTATTTCTTGAGTAGGGGTACTCTGTCCAAAAAAACCGGTTATTCCGAGTTCTTGGAGTTTGGGCATATCCTCCTCTATGATCCTTCCACCGGCCATAACGCATATATCACTGGCGCCTTTTTCTTTAAGCAGTTCGACAACCTTGGGGAAGAATATCATATAGAGATGATCGTTTAGATAACTGAGGGCAATTACG
This sequence comes from Pseudomonadota bacterium, assembly GCA_043818015.1. GTDB lineage: Bacteria > Desulfobacterota > UBA8473 > UBA8473 > UBA8473 > JBDRGH01. The sequence goes on along the minus strand of JBDRGH010000213.1, from coordinate 2,329 downwards.
TCAGTGTCTTCTTCGATTGCTGTATTGACTATCTGTTCTGGCGTATTGAACTTACCCAGATATACCACCTCCATACCGGCTTCTCGAAGCACGTGGCTCAAATATATAATTCCTCTATCATGGCAATCCAATCCGGGCATGGCTACCACGACTTTAATCTTCTTACTCGAACCTTCAGTCATTCTATCACTCCTCTTTTATACACCGTATCCAGTGTGCTGGCTGAGGCGTTCATTCATCAGCCATCAGCTCTCAATTCGCTTTGTCATTGGTGTTCTTCCCTACCCGCCCCGCCGCTGTGAGTCATTTCAGTTGAGTCTGCATTCATTATGAATCGCCTCTAACCATTGATAATGGGTGTGTACTGACCGCTCGATACCTTAGCGATAACCCGGTATCCAAGGCTACAAAGAGTATTGCAGAACCCCATAGGGGTCGTAGCTCACACCACTCGCCTCACGGATCACTCCTAAGATCTCCCCCAGGGTCGCCTCAGCCCTCAGTGATTCCATCACCCAGGGTACCAAGTTATGTCCCTCACCCCTGCCGGCTTCTCGTCTCAAAGCCTCTAACCCCTCTTTTACTTTCTTTTTGTCCCTTGTCTCCCTGAGCTTCTTGATCTCATCTTCCCTTTTCTTAGAAGTACTCATCTGTTCTTCAAGGGGTCTATCCCTACCCACCTCTATTGGCACTTCTTCTTCCTTTGAAACGACAAATTCGTTCCTCCCCACTATAATTCTTTTCTTTTCCTCTATCTCTCTCTGTTCCTTGATAAGTTCGTGTTCCAGCTCTGAACCGATCCACCCCGACTCCGTAGCCTTAATGGCACCCCCCATGTCATCTATCTTATTAATAATCTTAAACATTTCCTCTTCCATCGTATTGGTAAGGGACTCAATGAAATAGGATCCTGCCAATGGGTCTGCGACACTTGCTACCCTTGATTCATAGGCAAGTATATTGTGGATATTCAAGGAGGTTAAAGCCGAATGCTCGGTGAGGATATAGTAACCTTCATCGTAGCCCGCTGGATCAAACGATTGGAGACCGCCCAGTACACAGGCCAGCGACTCGAGGGTGACCCTTGCCACATTGTTTACCGGTTGTTGCACGGTTAGAGAGTTACCCGATGTATGAACTGATAAGTAAATTCGACAAGATTCTGGCTTCTTCGCACCGTATTTTTCTTTCATCAATTTAGCCCAGACCCTTCTCGCAGCTCTGAACTTGCATATCTCCTCAAAAAAGTCTATATCACACGCACATCCGAATACGTTCACCCTGGGAGCAAATTCATCTATATCATACCCCCTCTTAAGCATTCTCTGGATATATTCTTCCATGATGGCGATAGTAAAGGCCATCTCCTGGATGGCGTTGGCGCCCTTTTCATGCAGGTCGTAAGCGTTGGGGGCTATGGGATGCCATCTCGGGGTATTTCTTATCGAGTACTCGATCACATCGGTTGCCAATCTAGCTGCAAGGTCTAATGGTCTGGCATTAGTTTCGTACATACTGTACACGAGATGAATCGGCTCATTCAGGATGGAGCCACTGATCTTTTTCAAATCATATCCCATATCCTCTGCATAGGCTACGAACGCAGCATACACAACCGCGGCCGCCATGGAAGGATTATTGAAAGAAACACTCACATCTTCCAGCGATATCCCGTCAAAAAGATCATACATATCCTGTAAGCAAACGACAGAAACCCCGCTGACACCCGCATATCCCTGAGCCAGTGGATGATCTGGGTCAATCCCCTGGTGAGTGATGGTATCGCCAAAACAGTACAACCCTGATGCACCTTTCTGAAGCAAGTATTTATATCTCTTATTGGTATCTGCAGTCGAACCGAGGCCGGTAAATACTCTCCTGGTCCACAATTTCCCCCGGTACATATTATCCCAGATACCCCTCGTGAAAGGATATGCTCCGGGGGCTCCTATGTCCCTCTGATAGTCGATACCTTCCAAATCCTGGGGACCATAAACTTCCTTCACGGGTACGCCAGAAGAGGTCTCAGTGACGGGACAACCGTCAAATCGCCTCGTTGATTTGATTCTTTCTCCGCTACCCATACATATCTCCTTTCTAGGACATTAGACTCGAGAACCTTGGAAAACCATGCCCTCTTAAAACTCTCGATTCATAAATCTCCACGGGCTGTTGCCGAAATCCCTTTTCGCTCTGTCCAAAACGGCGAGGCCGGGCGATCTTGACTTTTAGGGAACCCCTTTGTCCCTGAGCAAAATTTGCCGGAGCAGTGGGGTACCCATGGAGGGCGAGCAGGAAGGGGAAAGCCAGCCCGCTAGAGGCTGGAAGG
>JBDRGH010000212.1:0-2853 GCA_043818015.1 Pseudomonadota bacterium | reverse complement strand
GGTTACCACGTTCTCAAACTTTCCGTAGCCATAGTCGCCCTTGACCTTAGGGTCAAATACCCCATAGCCCGGAGACAGAACGATCGCCCCTACCTTTACTTCTACCTTCTCCGCCTCTTGATGAAAATCTATGGCGTCATTCTTACAGACTCCTTCACAAATGGCACATTTCTTCTCTTTAAGGTAAAGACAGGTTTCAGGGTCAATATAAGTGATGAGGGGAACTGCTTGAGAAAAGTATATATGGACGGCTTTATTCGACGACAAGTCCTGATTATATGGATCAGGGGCCATGACCGGGCAGTACTCTACACAGGTCGTACAACCCGTGCATCTGTCCTCTATAATGTATCTGGGCTTCTTAATCAGGGTGACCTTGAAGTCTCCTGCTTCCCCTTCTACACCGTCAACTTCAGTTAAGGTCAGGATCTCTATATTGGGATGCCGGCCGACCTCGACCAGTTTGGGCGAGAGTATTCACATGGAGCAGTCATTGGTGGGATAGGTCTTGTCAAGCTGGGCCATATGGCCGCCAATGGCAGGGGATTTCTCAACAAGGTAAACCCTGAAACCGGCAGTGGCAAGATCAAGAGAGGCTTGAATACCGCTGATCCCTCCACCGACAACCATTATGTCTCCAAAATTACTGTCTCCAAGATTCTTACAAAGCTGTTGAAAGTTTTCTTCCAGCAATAGTTCTTTTTCCACTTTCTATCACCTCAGCAGATTTTTTTGTGCCCGCAGTGTCCAGGTCGGCCGGGTTAGCAGTGCTTACTCTAAATAGTGTCCATCCAGAAATGAGATATTTTTCTCAAGGTCAAGGAAGATGAGGATTGTAACCACAGGAATACATTGAAGTATTTCGATGATTACAATCTGAATCTGACGCAGAGATTGTGGAAAATAGCCATTTCTAGATGGACACTAAATAACTTCCTGGATGATCTCCGTTATGTCCTTAATCTCTGTGGCTTCACTATCCTCCCGGTTCAACCTGCTGTCCTCAAAATTGGTGATGCAATAGGGGCAGGAAGTAACCAGCACCTCGGCTCCGACCCCCATAGCCTGTTCTAATCTGAGGTCGGAGAATCTTTCACCCTTTGGCGTTTCCATCCAAATCCTGCCTCCTCCCCCTCCGCAACAGAGACTATCTACACGCGACTCAGGCATCTCAATCAGATCTAAACCGGGTATCTTCCTTAAGACCTCCCGGGGTTCCTCATATATGCCATTATGCCGACCCAGGTAACATGGGTCATGATAAGTAACTCTCTTCCCATACGACCTGGTAAGCTCAAGCCTTCCCTCATGAATAAGATCGAACAAACATTGGGAGATATGAACCACCTCAAAGTTCACCATAAATTCGGGATACTCGTTTTTAAAGGTATGGTAGCAATGCGGGGAAGAAACAAGGATTTTCTTCACCCCATTATCGATAAAAGTTTTGATGTTTTCCCTGGCTAAGCGTTTGAATAATTTCTCATCGCCCGTCTTGCGGATGCTTTCTCCACAGCAATTCTCCTTGGCGCCCAGTATCCCGAAATCCACCCCTGCCTTGTTAAGGATATTGGCTGTGGCTCTCGCTACCTTTCTTAATCTTGGGTCATAGCTGAGGTAGCAGCCGGGGAAATACAAAACTTCCATCCCCTCGGTGAACGTTTTTACAGAAAGACCTTCTGCCCAATCTGCCCTCTTTTCTCGCTCTTCACCGATGGGGTTGCCTTCACCAATGAGGCTTGCGCTCACGGTGCGGATAGGCTTGACAGGAGCAGGAAAGACCCCATATTCCGTGGCAATCCTGCGTAAGGATACCCCGGATTCTATCTGTTTTACGTCCCTGGGGCACTGCTGAGGGCATCTTCCGCAGGTGGTACAACGCCATATATCTTCACTTTCTATCTCAGTCAAACCGAAGGTGGCCTCTCGGATTATCTTGCGCATACTAAAAGTTCTAACCCTATTCCACGGACAAACAACGTCACATAATCCGCATTGAAAGCATAATTTGAAGGCTTCTCCACCGCTCTCTTTTATGACATCGATGATCTCTTTCAAGGGGGTTACAGTCTCCACTGTCCTTTTTAATCCTCTTCTTTCGCCTTAATGTTTAGGTCCTTCTTTGACAATGACATTCGGGCAACGGCATCCATTATCTTCTGCAATCCATATTTGTTCGCCAAGGATTCCAATCCTATATCCAGATCCTCCTGCTCCACTTCTTCTTCTACTTCCTCTTCCCTTTCTTCGTAAATCAGGGCATCATTTAAGCACCACTGAACACACATCGGCTCAGATAAATCCGGATCGCTTTCACACATATCGCATTTTAGAGGGAGACCGGAATCGGGTTCTTTGAACTCGTCCCTGGATGGGCAGGAAGCCCTGCAAAAGGCACATTCTTCGTATTCCTTTCCGTCAATCGTGTATTGGTCTCTGCCCATACATTCGGCCGCAGTATACTCACCCGCGTATACAGGAACATAGATGTCTTTTAACGGATCAAGAATCACCCGAATACGAGATCTCGCCGGATTATTGCTGCTGTATTTCGGCGCAGCGTGAAAGGCGGAGCAGACTACCTCACATGCCCGGCAACCGTTGCATTTATCAACATCAACTTTTATTCTTTTAACTATTTTCTTTTTTTTCTCACCCATGACGGTCAGCACCTCTTCACCTTATTTCTCCGCTTTTTCCGCCGAAATCTCTTTAGAAGGGGTACCTTCATTCTCTGTCAGGATCCCCCGCTGTAGGAAGTCTTCGCTAACGTAATCCAAAGCCAATTCATGTAAAGACTCCTTCGTAGGAATACCCAGATTATTCCACCCCTTAAATTTGTAATACGCATCT
>JBDRGH010000211.1:0-5064 GCA_043818015.1 Pseudomonadota bacterium | reverse complement strand
ATCTATTCCACCGCTTTGCCCCCAAGCGTTTGTGCGGCATCCATTGCAGCTATTGACATAATTGAGAAAGAACCTTGGATTCGGAGACGTTTATGGGAGAACATTACCAGACTCAGGGAGGGATTGTTAATGCTCGGTTACAATACCGCCAAAACCCAAACTCAGATTATACCGGTACTTGTTGGGGATAACGAATTGACTATGGAGTTTGCAAGAGCACTATTGGAAAAAGGGATCTATGCCCCCGGAATACGGCCACCCACTGTCCCCGAGGGAGAAAGCAGGATAAGGATCAGCGTGATGGCTTCCCATACTGATGAACAGATAGATAAGGTACTGGCCGTATTTGAGAGCGAGGGGCGAAGGTTCGGTATCATTTGAAAAAGGGGATGTCAAATGGGCAGGGGTGTTTTTGTAACCGGTACCGACACAGAAGTTGGTAAGACAGTAGTAGCTGCTGGATTGGCGGGCGCACTGAAGGCCCGAGGTATCGACGTAGGGGTTATGAAGCCAATTGCTACCGGGGCTACGAGAACGAGGAATGGGCTTATATCCAACGATGTCCGCTTCCTTCTGAAGTCTATCGAATGCGACGATGATCTGGACCTGGTCAATCCTATAACCATGGAATTACCTCTAGCTCCTCTCGTTGCTTCCCGGTTGGATAACTTGGAGATAGAACTGGATAAGGTTCGGGAGTCGTATCTAAAATTGAGCCAGAAGCACGATTTTATTGTAGTGGAAGGGATAGGTGGTATTCTGGTTCCAATAAAAGAGGGTTACTTTGTTTCTGATATGATAGGAGAATTTGGGCTACCTCTTATTGTTGTGGCAAGACCCGGCCTGGGAACAATTAATCATACCCTCTTAACAGTGAGGGAGGCTCTGCGAAAAGGGATAGAAGTGAGAGGGTTCATCATCAATGGTATGGATGAACGAGAAGGGGGGATAGCCGAAAGGACGAATCCAAAAGTAATAGAAGAGGCATCTCATCTGCCTTTCCTCGGAGTTCTACCTTTCGACCCCAAGGTAGAGGTTTCTAGGCTTGAAATGGGGGATATAATAGAGCTAACCCTCAAGCACATAGAGATCGAGAGGATCTTGTCCTGAGGTGTATTTCGTCCCTTTGTGCCTTTAATTAGTTCGTCCTGAAAAATTCCCTTTTCCGCTTCCTAGAGCAGGTTTTTTGACCCATCTAGGGCTTGCTACAGGCATTTTCAGAAACTCGTCCTTCGGGCTCAAACACCTGAAAATGCGCATCTTCCACTTCGCCCAGATGGGTACCCCAAAAATCCTGCTCACCTGTCTGCGGGCAACGCACAGGCAGATGTTCGCTCCAAAGGGAATTTTTCATTTTTGTGGATGAACTAATGAGTTGATGGATTAAGAGGATTCAAAGAGTCAGGGAGGAAGGGGGGCAATGATCGAGGAGTTCGAATCTACTATCTACACAGTGACCAAGCCAAGAGACGAGGACGGTGCCTTCTGCATTTTTGACCCTACGGAGCAATTCGATGAGGGAGATGCTGGCAATGCTGGTGTTGCCAAGGCACTGAACGCAGCGTTCCTGATAACCCTGGCGGGAAGGAGACACCCGGCATCAGAACGGGCAAAAAGGTTCCTCGCCCGCATGGTAGATTCGCCTGAATGGAAACAGGTGGCCACGTTTTACCTGAACGGAATAGATTCGATTCGCCGGGAAATAGATATCGTATGCAGGAACGATTCTGATTTCGTAGATCGTCTGGAAACCCTCTCACAATGGGTGTCAAAGAGAGAAAATCTGAATGACACCGAAGAAACAACCGAAAAGATCTGGTCAGTCTTCTTCCCGGAAGCAGCTGGCATGAGAGGGAGGAGGCAAGAACAAATAGAGGCGCTGCGGCGAAAACGCACCGTCACCATTACGAGATTGAATGCGAATCCGGTCACCGATCCTGCTCGAGAAATACTCTTCACGTCGAACGTGCTCATGACCGTTCCTCCTCCATCAAAATCTACCGATGACACCCCCTTGAGCGGTAGTTTAAGAGAGAAGCTCGCAAGGACCACCGACGAACCTCAACTCTACTGGTATGATCACCCTATCCCCGTTGGCGTCGAGCCGCAGAAGAACGAAGTCCTCTACGGGCTGCGCGGTCTCGAGGCAGCCGTTGAGTTTGAACGGATTCGAGGCAATATGGAAGCCGATTCAAAGCTTACCTGTGTGCTGTCAGCCTCGGTAACCCACCAAGGCCTCCAAGAGGTTGCCAAGGCTTACCTTGAAGAGGAATTCACCCGTGCCGGTCGCTTCAAAAATCTTCAAATTTATGTGTTTACTGAGGCAGAGACAGAACGAATAATGGACGAGATTCTAGCTCCAGCCGCCGAGCGTTATCTTGGCCGCGATGATGCGAGAGGTCTCCTTGGTATGTTCGGCGTAGATGGTGAATACGGCAGGCACTACAGTTTTCTCAAAGCGATCGCCGCCTTTTGGCAGGTCTTCGTCGAACCGGAAATAAAGGCTACATTCAAAATTGACCTCGATCAGGTCTTCCCCCAAGAAGGACTCGTGACACACACGGGCGCTTCCGCTTTCGAGCACTTAAGAACGCCACTCTGGGGAGCAGATGGCGTTGATTGTGAAGAACATCCTGTGGAACTGGGGATGATGGCCGGGGCACTCGTCAACAAACGCGATATCTCTAAGTCCCTGTTCACACCTGATGTCCCTTTCCCAAACCAGCCGCTCTCTCCGGATGAGTATATCTTCTTTAGCACACTGCCGCAGGCGCTTTCGACTGAAGCGGAAATGATGACGCGCTACGGCACGGACGACCTTGACGGCAATAAAACGTGCATCCAGCGTCTCCACGTCACCGGTGGGACGAACGGCATCCTCGTTGATAGCCTCCGTCGCTACCGTCCATTTAGTCCGTCCTTCATTGGTCGGGCGGAAGATCAGGCGTATATCCTCTCTGTGTTCTCCAATCCGGGTGCGAAACTGGCTTATGTCCACAAGGATGGTCTCATCATGAGCCATGACAAGGAGGCGTTTGCGGAGCAGGCGATCGAGTCCGCATACGTTGGCAAACTTCTTGGTGATTACGTCCGCACGTTGTACTTTTCTTCATATGCCAGGGTGCTCGCCGATCATGTTACAAAGCTAAAGGATCTTGTCGATCCATACACAGGCTGTTTCATATCCAGAATTCCAACAACCGTCGTGTATCTGCGCTTCAGTCTTAAAGCGGCATCGTTCTTCGTTATGGGCGGAGGTGAGCAGGGAGTTGAATTCGTTACGGAGGGTTCACGCCGCATCGCTAACGCTCTGGACTTTGTACGAGGCGAAAAGAGCGCAATGAAGCAGCGCTACGAAGAGGAGCGCCTGGGATGGGACCTGTATTACGATGTACTGTCAGCAGTGGAGAAAGCACTGGACAAGAAGGACAGCTTTGCGCTGGAGCTGTGCCGCAAGGCTGAAAAGATCATCGACGAATCTCTGGTCAGCCCTGACTCACCACAATGAGGTTGATACCCCTGTGTTTGGCAAAATGTCCCCAACAACTCTTGACGATTTTGAAAGAGAAACTTTATTCTCCTGTTTGTATGTCCTTTAAGCGATCCTATCAAAATCGGCGTCTCGCTTTACGTCTCCTTCGGCTGGCCTCAAGTCTTTTCCGTTTCTTTTTGACACTGGGTTTCTCATAAAACCGTCTATGTTTGAGTTCCCTTTGGATACCTTCCAATTGCATCTTCTTCTTAAGTAGCTTGATTGCTTTTTCAATATCTCCCCTAACTTCTATCTCGATAGACATCAAATTCCCCTTTCCATAGCGTAACTGTGAATGTCCATAACCACCCCAGGGAAATATAAAGTCGTGCCACCACTATGCCCAAGCTGGAGAGACTCGCTGTGAGAGGTGACCCCATCTTCCAGAGATAAAGAAGGGTCCGTCGTGGCAGTGGCATTTAGTCCAATCATTACCATGGTATTCCGCTTAAATACAAAGCCCTCAGGATCCTAGAAAGTCCCGAGGGCTTTGTAAGGATCAAAACTCTTGATCTCCCTAAGAAGATGTTGGTTCCATCCTAGGATAAATAAATATGAAAATCAAGTATTAAATTGTCGTTTTGCCGCAATCTTCATTTAAAATGCTTGACAACGCTGTAAAGATCATTGTAGTATTGACCAAATTTGACTAGATTATATGAAGCGATCAGATTCCAGTAGTACGCAAGTTAGGGTCGGTATTTTTTGGGCCCATTTGAAATCGGTCTTTCGCCTGAGCGATGCCGTTTCATTGGTAGCTTCTAAAGTAACACCCGACGAGCTGTACGAAGTAAGAAAGGAGGGTGGCTGCTTATGGTGGAAGGCCGAGTGAAATGGTTCAACGAGAAGAAAGGCTTTGGTTTTATTGAAACAGATACCCACGGTGACGTATTCGTGCACTACTCCAGCATCGAAGGCGATGGGTTTCGTTCGCTGCGGGAACTCGAGCGCGTGACTCTCGAAGTAGAAGAAACCCCTAAGGGACCTCAGGCGGTCAAGGTCAGACGTATCTAGCCTGGGCCATCTGAAACAGGAGGTTATGGAAGCACCCTAGATATGTGTCTAGGGTGCTTCTTTTTTTGATGGCTTCTTAAAAAGTCCATCTGCTGCGTTGCACTGCATCCTTCGTCGTTGCGGTGTACCCCTAAGTACGCCTCACTCCTCAGGATTTGCGCGCCTTGCATCTGGAGCTTTTTACTTTGCCACCGCAATTTCGACTTTTTACGAGTCTATTTTTTTTGATCCTTCCGAAAATATCGACATTGATCTTGCATGAATATCAGTTCCGCAGTAAAATTATTACGAGGATTCAAGGGCCAGGGCTTCAGGGGTTCGAGTGACGTGCATACGGGCTGTTGCCCAAATCCCTTTTCGCTTTGTCGAAAACGTTCTTTGATAAATCTAAGGCTTGCTACAGGCGATTTCAAAACTCCCCGCCTCTGGCGGGTCAGACAGTTGAAATCGCTAAACTTCCGCTTCGCCAAGATTTATTGGCAAAAAACCTTTTCATGAGCGCTCAAAGGAATTTTTGT
>JBDRGH010000210.1:0-2769 GCA_043818015.1 Pseudomonadota bacterium | reverse complement strand
GTTCCTTATGGGCCTTGTCTCGTCGCCAGGTAAACCACTGTTGCTGCAATTGCTTGAACAGTGGTAGGCTGTCAGCATCCAATACGGAGTCCTGATTGTGGATGGCGTATGTGAACAATCCTTCAAAGGCTTCGGCCTTGTTAGTGAAGGGTGTCTGTGTCATGTATGCGTGTAACGTTTCCATTGTCATAATATTATTAAATTTGTGTTATTTTAAAAAATGGGGTCTTCCCCTCAAAACTGGCTGTAAATATCTGGGTGCAATTTTCGCATTTAGCGATTTTGCGTTGTAAATCATATGGTATGGTTTTATAGAAAGTAGAAAAAGAAAGAAAGAGATGGGAAGCGTGACCCACTATCCCTATCTCAAGTGCTCCAATTCTACGATCATCAAAGGATGTTCTCTCTCCATGCGCCTCATCTCCTTAGTGGGACGTCCCACTAAGGAGGCAGATTCTTCACAAGATCTACCGGAAGATCTCAATCCGATGTATTTTTTATCCTGTAGGGAAAGCCTCGTCCTATTCTCCATCCTTGGCCTGCCAGGAAAACCATCCCTGAGCGCAATTCCCTCGTCTTTACATATCTTCTCTATTCTTTTTCTCGCCAGTCTAATGTATCCGTAATCACGTCCTCCCTTGGCGAAGGGAAATCTGTCCTGTATCATCAATCCAACCCTACCTGTAATGGCCCCCACAGATCTATGTCCTTCGGATATTAGAGAGTTGACCAGATCAGAGAAATCCTCCCCGTTTATGAATCCGGCAAGCATCCGTACATTGTTTAATGTCCTCATAGGACTGGTTATGTCTTTGACTTGTGACAGACTGACCAACGGAATCCTCTTGACTATCTCACTGTCTTCCAGTCCTTCCTTTAGATACATTTTTGCCACTTTTTCAGGGATCTTTTGCTTTAGCAGAGGCAGGCTGCTGGAGAAAAAATCTGATAGTTCGTTCTCCAGCACGAACTCAACGAGGGACACCTTCTCTCTCTGTATGTACTTCCTTCTGTACAGTTTCCGCATTGCCCTCCTTATCTCTTTCGGAAAGGGGACGCTGTGTCTATGAAAGTTCCATAGCAGTCTTTTCACTTCTGCAAACCAAGGATGCCTCTCCCTCAGCCTTCTCATACTTTTGGCATGCCTCGCCTTCGCCCACGGGGTGTTTATCTTGTCCAACATGGCCTCACGGTTCTTCTCTGCCCACTCTGGATGGTCTCTGCGAAGCTTCTTTCCCAGGTAGGACAAGTACTCCTTTGTCTTCTTTGAGGCCGTCTTTCCGATCCCGCCGGAGTGGACATTAGTCAGATTCTCCAATCCTATCTTCTCGATCCACTCTATCTCCAAGGCAAAAGATCTTCCCTCCGAGACATTCTCTTCCAGCATTAGTACCCTGACTTTGTTTCCTTCGTTCTGTATGAAGTCGATGACCTCTCTTTTCCACGAATTCTGTCTGTCGTTATTCTTCAGATGCTCCCACGCTCTAGGACCATGTCCCTTGCCGACATAGAACGTGTCCCCGGCAGAGAAGACGAGGTTCCTTCCAGAATTCAGATTCACCGATATAGGGGTGGCTAATCCATAGACATAAAATATCGGAGAGGTGCAGAGTCCGTGAGAATCAGTGTTGTCACTCAGCCAGGAAGAAAGACAGGCAGTGGAACAGAAAGAAAGATGGAATCTCTGCATCGGTGAACGGACGGACCTCCGGCAACGGATACAGATTCTTGGTGGCCGGCGTCGCCAGTCCAGTCTGACGCCCTCTTCCTTCAGCGTATTGCGTACGAGAGATTCGAGTTTGGGGAGGAGTTCCGAATTACCCCGACAATATCTCTTGGCTATCGTAGACGGGGACAGATAATCTTTCCTGTAGTGGGACACTATCACCGGAGAGGATGGTAGTAATAGAAGCACTTCTTCCCTTCTGGACTGCACCTTGCTCTTCACTCCGTTTTTCTTCAGGATGTCGTATACGGCACTGTAGGGGAGAGAGAAGGATTCGGCGATGGAATACACACTCTCTTTCTGATGGAGATATAGATCAATCATCTCTTCTTGGATCTCTCTTGGATAGTACTTTTTTGCTGCCATGTCTTTCCTATGAAAAATGGCTGTAAATATGCTGTCCCATTTTTTGGTTTTCTGAAAAACGGTTGTAAATCTTCATCTGCCTATAAAATTTCACTGCCAGGCCCCCAAAAAAGTTCCAAAGATTGTACCAGAGCCAATCCACCTCCATTAATGGTACCACCCCCAATCCACCGACACGATCAGGACGACCATGAACACCAGGGTCAGGATGAAGTTGACTCCGTAAGCCATCCCCGATCAGCCCCAGCCCCGACGGCAGGAACGCCGCCCACGCATAACGCCTGATAAGCCTCCACGGTATCCTCTCTCTCCTCATTGCTATAACACCTCTTTAAACGAACAAAACACCCTCAAATTTAAACGTTCTATCTTACCTCTAGGACTTATACCAGGGAGCCTTTACCCCCTGGTATTGACATGATTTACCGTCTTAACAAAAGGTACAGGTGCAACCCTCTCCACCTTCCTCAATATCAATGATCCACCACTGGCACTTATCTTTATCACACTCAGTATAACGTTTGAGCTTCTCCCTGTCCACTATCTGCTTGCTCATGTTTATCAGTAGTGCTGCCTTGTACAACGGACATGTCTTCTTCTCTTCCATCTCTATCTCCTTTCAATGATCCGACCAACATGCACCATGAGCATACTATACTCGTGGTGTCAGCCGGGTG
>JBDRGH010000209.1:0-2366 GCA_043818015.1 Pseudomonadota bacterium | reverse complement strand
GATGGTGGTTACCCCAATCCTTCGCTGAAGAGCTTTGAGTCCGATTCTCATTTGCTGGCGTAGCTTGGCGTCCAACTTGGACAGAGGTTCATCCAATAGCAGTATTCCAGGCTCAAAGACCAGCGCCCGAGCTAGGGCCACCCTCTGCTGCTGGCCACCACTAAGAAGAGTACCAGGTCTATCCTACAGGCCTTGGAGTTCTACCAGTTCCAGGATACGCGTCACCTTTTCCTTAATATCTTTTTTGGAGAAGTTACACAGCCTCAACGGAAAACTCACATTCTCGAACGCAGTCATGTGGGGCCACACAGCATAGGACTGGAATACCATACCCATCCCCCTCTTCTCGGGAGCGGTAAATATCTTCGCCTCGGCCGAAGCCAATACCTTGCCCCCCACGGAGATTTCTCCCCCATCAAGCTCCTCCAGCCCCGCAATGAGCCTGAGGGTCGTGCTCTTACCGCAACCACTAGCCCAACTTCCGCAGTTTGAGGGGTCAAAAACTTTTTTTCAGGCGATGAGGTAGGCTGGGGGTCTGTAAGTCCCTGATAGGGCGAGGGGTCATTTTTCATAGGGTTCAAGAAGGCGATGTAGTGACAACCTACCCCATTGACATGCTCGCCAAACGCGCGATAATCGGCGTGTGTACATCAGGAAAACGACGATTCACAAGGATGGTAAGGCTCACCACTATTGGGCTTTAGTGGAGTCCTATCGCACCGAGCGTGGCCCAAGGCAACGAGTTGTTGCTTGGCTGGGGGAGATGGATAAGGCAGGCAGACTGGGAGTGGAGCATGCTGCCGAAGGGACTGCTGCTTTCCAGCAGCATCTGTTTGAGGAGACTGAACCGGAGTGGGTTGAGGTTGATGTCAAGAGGGTGAGAATCGAACATGTGGTAGACTTTGGAGGGCCATGGTTGGGATTGGAATTGACGCATTGTTTAGGCTTAGATCAATTTTTTCAGGAGCATGTTCCTGGGGGGCGGGAGGAGATTTCATGGGCCGTCATGGCAGATCTTTTAGGGATTCCTTCTGACAAGATCAATGAGGATCGGTTGTACCGAGCGCTTGATCAAGTCTTACCTTACAAAGAAGCCTTGGAGCAACATTTGAAAGAGAGGGCGGGTTCTCTGTTCAAGCTGGATTATGATTTATTTCTTTACGATGTAACGAGTACCTACTTTGAAGGGGAGGCTCGGAACAACCCGTTGGCCCAACGGGGTTACTCTCGGGACCATCGAGGGGACTGCAAGCAAATTTGTATTGGATTGGTGGTGAGTCGGGAAGGATTTCCCCTGGGGTATGAGCTTTTTGCAGGGAATCGAACGGACGTGACTACGGTGGAAGAAATGATTGATCTCATGGAAGGCCGCTATGGGAGGGTGAATCGGATTGGGGTGATGGATCGTGGGATGGTCAGTGAAGAGACTATGGGATTACTGACGAGAGAGGGTCGGCGCTATATTCTGGGGACCCAACGTGGACAATTGAAAAAATACGAAGGGGAGTTATTAAAGGCAGATTGGCAGGAGGTTCAGTACGGGTTGGAAGTCAAGCGGGTCGATAGCCCGGATGGGAAAGAAGTCTTCATTCTGTGTCGGAGTCGAGATCGGGCTGAAAAGGAGAAAGCGATTCATGATCGGTTTGAGCAACGGATCGAGGAGACTTTAGTCCAGATGGCGCAGAGTTGTGAAAAGCGTCGGTATCAGGTAGGTGTGATTGAGCGCCGTATCGGGAGGCTTCTGGAGAGAAACAGTCGAGCCGCAGGGTTCTTTGATGTTCGGGTGGAGAAAGGTTTGACGGGTGGAGCACGAGTGGTTTGGATCAAAAAGGAGGACTGGCGGGAGTGGTCTCGGTTGAGTGAAGGGTGCTACATGCTTCGAAGTAATATTCGGGATTGGTCTCCGGAAGAGTTATGGAGAGCCTATATTCAGTTAACGGAGGCAGAAGAGGCCTTTCGGATTCACAAAAGCGATCTGAGTGTTCGCCCCATATGGCATCAAAAAGAGGGGCGGGGCCGGGCTCATATTTTGGTTTGTTTTTTAGCTTACGTGCTCTGGAAGACACTGGGACGATTCTGTCGTCAGGCAGGTCTTGGAGATGAGCCAAGGAAGGTTTTTCAAGAGCTCTCTCAAATCAAACTCACGGACGTGATCCTGCCTACTCGAAATGGCAAAGAGATCATACTTCGGTTTGTGGAAACGCCGTCACGTCACCAGGGTATCCTGTTGCAGCATCTGAAATTGAATCTACCCAAGAGGTTCATGAAACGTAGTTCGTAGTGACAACTTTTTACTTCGGGTTGTGTAAAATCAATAACTTACGATCAAAATACCCCGATAACTGCGGAAGTTGGGCTAACCTATT
>JBDRGH010000208.1:0-2109 GCA_043818015.1 Pseudomonadota bacterium | reverse complement strand
GTGTCAGCTGTAGAAACCCAGAGATCTAATTATATTCATATCGAAAATATGACCATGACTTTCGAGGGGTCGAATGTGAATGTTACCGTTAAATACAAACTTGACTTATTCGCTAAACTCTACATGGTGCTTTTTGGCCCTAAAGTTGTAGAGCCGAAGTTAGAGGGTATCTTTGCTAATTTCGAAAATGCAGAGATCAAAAATATATCGCAGGATAGTGCGGAGATCTTTGCCGTTAATGTGTTGATAAACGAGGGTGAAACCTACCACATCAGCTCGCATAAACTAGGACAAGAGGTCGGTATACTCGTCATAGTGTTCCCGGACAATCACACCATTAGATTCTATGACATAAATACTGTGCCGTCCATCACTTATTCATACTGATCGCTTCTTAGGCTTTTTAACACTTTTACTGAAAATAGATGGTAAGTGAACTACATATGTTCCATTTTCTTTAAGCGCCATGATTATTTCTTTTCGATCGAGCAGGGTTTTGATGTTCAGTTCATATGAACCTGGACCTAGTATCTTTATGCTTTCAATCCTTTTGTAGTCCTCGGTGTTTTTGACGTCCTCAATAATCACGTCGGACTTTTCGTCAATATCTACTTTGCTTATCAGTTCATCTACATCAGATGCTTTTAGAGCATCAGATGCCTTTGGAGCAGCTTGCACTTCACCTATTACGTAGAGAAATTTGTTCCAGCCACAACTTGGACAACCACTTAGAATCTCGGGTGATCCGTCCCTGAAAAATTGCCCGCACCTAGTACATTTATGTGGCATCTTTACCCCTATGATCGCACAGAAACCATTGCGCTGATAAGACCATGATCTCTTTTCAGCGTCTTCAGCTGATCCGCAGGTCCCACGACAGTCAATCGAGTTTCTATAACTTTTTTACCTAGGAGCCTATCAAGAAAAGATGATTTTTGTCTACTAGGATAGCTTTCTATTTCGATGCCGACGAAGTCGTCTGGTGTAATCTCAGCCATTGTTGTCTCGATTAACTTCGTTTCCTCTCTTCTGGCGTTAAACCCCTCTCAAGGATGACGATGTTGCCTTTCCTAACCCCGTCCAGAATGAGATTTATCTTCTCCATGGAGGTCATAGTTGATATAAAGTCTTCTGATATCATATCTATCTGAACGCCTTGCACCTTAGTCTTTCTCTTAGTCTTCTTAGCCATCTTATCACCCAAAGTGTTTAGCTATTGCTTCATAGAGTTTATTCACGTTTAACCCCTCCAGAGCAGAGATCGGAATTACAGGATGCTGTGGAAATGCGCTCTTTATCCTAGCTGGTGAGGCTTCCTGCAAGTCTATCTTATTGGCAATGATCAACATGGGTAATTCTCGTGCTTCCATGTTGCCAACAACTGTAACATTTACCTGTGTGAATGGATCCTCTGTGGAGTCCATGATCAACAAAATTCCATCCAGATCATCCAACCATTTGATTGCTTCAATAACACCTTCTGTCGCCTCTTTAGCGCGACGCTTAGACTCCTCCTCCTCCAAACCAAATGCCATGAAATCGTGAAAATCTACTTTCGTCGCCAAACCAGGTGTGTCCACGATGTCCAACGTCACAGTTGCATCATCGGCACTGATTATAACGCCCTCTTTTCTCCTAGCACGACGAGTCTCATGAGGGATCTCTGACACGGAGCCCATTACATCCCCACTCCAATCCCGGATAATCCTGTTTGCCAAAGTGGTCTTTCCAGCACTTGGTGGACCATATATGCCTATGCGCGTCGCCTTCTTTTTGAATATCTTTTTAAGCCATGTTGGCAGAATGCGCTTGATCCCTTTTATTATGCCCATCTCATCCCCTCTTATACATAATGATACATAAAAATTACAGTACCATACATATATATCTCTATTGATGTAGTCGTGACCCTTTTATATCTTTAAACCATACTATCAAGAAGGCGTGTTGAAATGGAAACGAGAATGCCAGTGCGGGAAATCATGACAAGGGAGGTGGTTACGGCTGGGAAGGACACGAAGGCATCAAAAGCAGGAGAGATGATGATAAAACAAAAAGTGGGTAGCCTGATCGTGACTGAGGAAGGTGAGCCCGCGGGTATTGTGACCG
>JBDRGH010000207.1:0-6105 GCA_043818015.1 Pseudomonadota bacterium | reverse complement strand
CTCTTCTTCAAATACATTTTGCCGTCATATGTCTTCAGCTATCCTTCGCCCGCATCTTCGTCGCCCGCAATCTGTTTTTCCAATTCCTCCAAAGGCGGGAGCATCGCCTTGATTGCCTGCCGCAAAGGCTCAAGATTCTTTTCGATGAGCTGCCATATCTCGGGTATACTCACGCCCTCATACTGATGAATCAACACATCACGAAATCCTGCAAGTTCACGCCAGGGAATGGAAGGGTGGTCTTGCTTGTACTTTTCAGGGATGCGCTTTGCAGCCTCTCCGATAACCTCGAAATTCCGGATAACGGCGTCCTGGGTCCGTGTGTCGGCGAAAAAGGCCTCTTTCCCTTCAGCCGTGTAATCCTTAATACGGTCGATACGCTCCAGGATCTGGGCAAGGTAAACGCGGGGATCTTTTTTCATAGAGGCCTCGCCTCCTTAAGAATTCTTCGGCGCAGAAGCCAATAGATGCCGTCCTCGGAAACTACATCTACCTTCACACCAAGCAACTCTCGAAGTTCCAAAGTTAGAGCACTTAAGTCAAGCAGACTCCGGCCATCTTCCATCTTTACCAACAAATCGATATCACTTTCAGTGCTGGATTCGCCCCTCGCCACAGAACCGAAGATTCTTACGTTTCGGGCACCATGTTTGTCTGCCAGACCTAGAACAGCATGGCGTTTTTCTTTTAGCAGCTCTTCAATCCGCATTTCCGTAATCTCTCTTTCTCCATCTCGGGACAGCTAAGAGCATTGCATCCAAAAGCCTTTTCTCCCCGCTCTCTGAACTAGATAACAGCCAAACGACTCTCCCTTCTTGGTCTCAATGACCCTGCCTTCAACTCAGAACCCAGAACTTTGAACTCGGAACTCACAAGAGTTCTCGAATTTCTTTTCTTTCTCACGACGTTTTAGCCGCCGATTCATCTGCTTTTCCCAATGCAATGTCTTCCAGGATAACCTGCTTAAAAACCAACGGGTCTCCAAGACGCTTCATCGCATCCAGAATCTCGATACCCGCAAGAAGCCCATCTGAATCATAATCGGCAGCGATCCCTTCTGCCAGATGCTTTGTGGTAACGGTTGCCTCTTTAAAACGAATGTAAAGGGCATCCACCTCTCGGTCGTAGGTAATCTTCATTCTCATCCTCCCTAAAAATAATACACATACACGGTCACGACGACGATTTCGTCAGGCTCGTCAACAAAAATAGGCCGAACCTGTCTTGTGGAGTAATATTTTCCGTTCCAATCCGCATTAAAAACGAAATTCTTCTTGCATTGGAGCCTGCCAAGTTCTGCAGGTTCCCAGTCTGCTGTCCGAATAGATTCTATCACGTCTTGCTCTTGGGCTCCCCGCCAGCGTAACTGTTGCCTCGCATGTCCGGATAAACGAATTGCCTTCTCTTTCCTTGCCATTAGCCCTTATCTCGCTCTGGCACCCCCAAGAGCATAGCCACGCCGCACTAAGGGACAGCGCGAAAGCTGAGGAATTCATCAAGACTTCGAAACTCTAGAGGCTTTTTCCTCATCTCTGCCAACATTTTCAGGTCTTCCGTATCCTCTAACCGTTCTAACATGTCCTGATATTCATCAATATCGAGTATGACTGCCGCTGGTTTCCCCTCCCTAAGAATAATCTCTGGAGCCCTTCGCTTATGTTTGCTGCCCATGCTTGCACCTCGATACTTTATATACTGGGTTTAATTCAATAATACACATGTATATCATAGACTAAAAAAATTGTTGGTCAACTTACTAAGTGCCACCCCATCTTGAAGTGCCAAAATGGCTCCTCAAGTTGTCCGATTCTCTTTTTGCCGACTCAAACACGAAATCACTATGTCCTCAAGCTATTTAACAGGGTGAACCCAAAACTCAGAACTCACAACTCGGAACTCGCATTACTTATGAACTCAGAACTCGAAACTCACATTGCTTGGAACTCACAACTCGGAACTTTGAACCCAGAACTTGGAACCCAAAACCTGGAACTCGGAACCTACAAAGTTTCACCGTGACGGTGTTCCTTCGGTTGGACTGCTCCCGCTTCTATCCGCGTCGCCAATCTTTTGGGTTAATTGATTAACCTTTTCATTGAGATCTTTGACTATCGTAACTAATGTCTTATGTCCAGCACTTAATTCTTCGAGCCAACGATTGAGTCCTTTCATCTCCTCGGATATCTCATTGACCCTTTGTCCCATTTCTCTCACCTTATCGGACAGTGCCTTGTGATCTCCGTTGAGGACTTGGAGCCAATTATCCAGGCCTTTAAAGTCTTCTTCCAGTCTCTTGACGTCACTCGACAACTCCCTGAGACTCCGTTTCTTTGCTGCCGCGACGGTTTCCACCCCGGTCACAATAAGAGATACTATCACCAGAATGACCACTCCGACTCTATGCCACGTTAACACCTATCCAACTCCTTTTTATTAAGATTTCATCAACGATCTCGCAATGATCATTTTCTGAATATTGCTTGGGCCTTCGTAAATCTGAATACCTTTTGCATCTCTCATCATCCTCTCGACGGGATGATCCTTGCTGTAACCATGACCACCGAGTATCTCAACGGCCTCTGTCGTCACTGCCATCGCAACCTTTGTTGCAAGGTACTTGGCCATGGAGGCAAACCTCGGTATCATCTCAATCTCCGAGCCCTCATCAATCATACGAGCTGCCTTATATACCATACACCTGGCCGCTTCTACCTGCGTGATCATATCAGCAAATTGAAACTGAACACCCTGAAACTCGATTATGGGCCTCCCGAAGCATATTCTCCCCTTTGCGTAGTTCAAAGAATAGTCAAAGGCACTCTGGGCTACCCCGACCGCCTCCACGGCCATGAGTACCCTGGCCTGATTGAACACCCCGACCACAATCTTGAAGCCCTCCCCTTCCGGACCGAGACGATTCTTCACAGGAACGACGGCATCCTCAAATATGAGTTCGGTCATCGCAGTGCCCCTCTGACCCATCTCATCCTCATGTTTCCCGATGGAAAATCCCGGTGTGCCCTTTTCCGCTATAAACGCCGAGATGCCGCTATGCTTCTCTTCCGGGTTTGTCACGGCAAATAGAGAGAAGAAATCGGCGACACCACCGAGAGATATGAAACACTTGGTCCCGCTCACCACATAGTGATCGCCGTTTAACTTAGCCTTCGTTCGCATGGAAGCTGCATCTGAACCAGCTTCTGGCTCGGTGACAGAAAGACATCCCAGTTTCTTGTCCTTGATTATCTGTGGAAAATACCAGTCTTGCTGCTCCTTGGTACCTGCCGCTCTCATGACCAGGATCCCTCCGATAGTCTGAACCATAAACATGGTGGAAACCGAAAGGGACGCTTTAGCAATCTCTTCTGCTGCCACGCACAGCGTAACAATACCGCTGCCTGATCCACCGTATTCCTCGGGAACCGCCATGTCCAGAACCCCCTGTTCTCTCAAGAAGTCAATCAAATCCCATGGAAATTCATCGGTCGCATCAATCTCCGCCGCACGCGGAGCGATTCTCTCTCTCGCCATCTTTCTTACGCTTTCTCTCAGCATATTCTGCTCATCGGTAAACTCAAGACTCATCAACAACCTCCCCACATTAGCTCTTTTTTGACTGCTGACTGCTCACCTCTGACTTCTCATGATTCGGGCTTCAAAATCAACTCTCATTAGTACGGAGATTTCATCATATCAAATGGATCATAGCTCAATCCATACGCCTCTCGTATAGTCCCCTGTATCTCCCCTATGGTAGCATAGACCTTCAGGGCTTCGATTATTGGACGTATAAGATTTTCACCGTCCCCCATCTGTGCCTTTTCCCTCAATCGCCGTATCGCCTCCTTTACCTTATTCTGGTCACGCGTCTCCTTGAGCCTTCTAACACTGGCTATCTGTTCTTCCTCTGTTTCAGGGCGTATCCTGTGTACACCACCGGGGGTTTTCTCCTCTGGACCAGTTCTAAAAGCGTTTACACCTACAATCAGACGCTCTCCATTCTCTATCTCCTTCTGGAGTTGAAGGGCAGCCTGATCTATCCTCTGATCCACCCATTCCTTCTTCATAGCCTCTGCCATACCACCCATTTCGTCTATCTCTTCCATTACTTTCAGGGCTTCTTTCTCGAGTTTACTTGTAAGGTTCTCTATGAAATACGATCCACCCAGGGGATCGGCAGTGTTTGCGACCCCGGTCTCGTATGCCAGAATCTGTTGTGTTCGTAAAGCTATCCGCTGAGACTCTTCGGAAGGGAGTGCTATCGGCTCATCATAAGAACAACAATGGAGAGATTGGACTCCACCCAGTACACCGGCCAACGCCTCGATGGAAATCCGAACAATATTATTCAGAGGCTGCTGCGGCACGAGGGAAGATCCCGCGGTATGAATACCGAATCTAAATTTCCAGGAACTCGGGTTCTTTGCTCCGAATTTTTCTTTCATAATCTTCGCCCATAACCCCCGGGCGGCCCGAAGCTTGGCTATCTCCTCAAAAAAATCTATGCCCGCCGAAAAATAAAAGGATACCCTGCTCGCAAAGTCGTCGACATTTAAACCACGTTCTATAGCTTTCCTTATATATTCCATAGCGATCCCAAACCCAAAGGCAATCTCCTCAACCGCGTTTATACCGGTCTCCCTCATATCGTAGGCATTGACGGAATTGGTATTCCAAAGAGGCATGTGTTTGGTACAAAACTCTATTATGTCAACAGCCAATTTTACGCTGAGATCAATCGGATTACTCGGCTTACCATAGCAATAGCGAGCGTGCAAAGGATCATTTGCAATGGTTCCCCGTAACGTTGCTATATCTGTTCCCCTTTTCTCTGCCACTGCCAAGTACAGAGACAATACGACAGACGCAAGGGATGAGGCACAAAGAAGAGCTACACTGACTTTATCAAGAGCAATACCTTCCAAGAGTTCTTCCATATCTTTCAACGAGGTGAGGTTTACCCCGGACACTCCAACCTCTCCTTGGGCCATGGGGTGATCCGCGTCAATTCCCCAAACGGTGGGCAGGTCTCGAAAGATACTGAAACCGCTAACCCCCTGTCTTGCCAGAAACTTAAGCCGCTCATTCGTATCGGCTGCCCTGGCGTATCCGCTACCCTCACGCATAGTCCAGTATCTGCCCCTGTACATATTTCGATGGATACCCCTTGTAAAGGGATACTCCCCCGCAGCAGCTACATCTCTTTGATAGTCAATCCCTTCCAGATCCGCCGGTGTATAAATGTCTTTAACGGGAAATCCCGACCACGTCGTTAATCTCTTCGGCTTCTCGAAATAAGCCTCCATCAAGCTCTCGGTCTTCCCATTGTCTCTTTTTTCAACTTTCACTGACTTACTCACTTCTTTTAACCTCCAAGTGCCTATTGTCTCAAACCAGGAATGGGAGCAAAGAACCCTTTCCCTTTAGAAAAACACTTATTTGGAATCTCGTGCTTCGGATTTCTTGTTCTTGGTCTATCTGCGACTGACACCAAATGAAGACGTCGCCCTTAGACTATGGAGCTATCACTTTACCATAAAATCAACAATATCATCCAGGGGGCTCCCAGATCCAAATACCTCCCGTACACCCATCTTCTTCAAGTCCGGGATGTCTTCGAGAGGTATACACCCGCCAACAACAACTGTTAAATCTTCCCTACCCTTCTCTTTCAACAGTCTCATTATCTTTGGTAACACCGTCAGGTGTGTCGAGCAGTGAAAGCTCAAACCCAGCATATCCACGTCCTCTTCTACCGCCGTCTTCGTAATCTCATCAGGTGTTACATACACCCCACCGTATACTACTTCCGCTCCGGCATCCTTCAATGCCCTGGCTATCAGCTTTATACCCATATCATGGGCATCCAGGCCAGGTTTAGCAACCAATATCCTTTTCCTTTTTTCCATAACCATCCCCCCCCGAATCACGTTACACTGCAATCTGTCTGTGTCTGGCTCTGATGACCTCTCGATAGGCCCTCACTTTCTCTCCAAAGAGGGCGTTCATAACCTCCTCAAGCGTAGCGTAAGCCTTGACGGCTTCAATACTCGGTGGCACAATGTTTTCACCCCTCTCAACCGCCTCCCGGATCTTCGATAAACG
>JBDRGH010000206.1:0-2109 GCA_043818015.1 Pseudomonadota bacterium | reverse complement strand
GTTGCATCGGTCATTTTGGTTCTTAACTGCGGGAATTGGTCAAGAATTGCATCATTGTTTTTGACCCATCTTTCCGCTTTTATTGGGTTAATCGTTCCTTTCTCTGCTGCATAATCGGTGAAACTTCTGGCCAGATATCGTTCGGTTGCCGAACGTGCTTCAGGGGTTACTACTACCTTGCTGATATCGACTGAGCCTCTTCCACCCATTCTACCTATGCTAATATCAAGTGTGAGTTCTGGTGAAATAGCTGGTGCCCCTGATTTTGCAAACCCCAGGATTTTTCCTACAATTCCCTGCTCGAATCTGGTCTTGAACTCTCTTGTCGATGCAAGAGCCGCTTGTAAAGATGCGGCTTCTGGGGTTGTAGCGCCTTCTGCCGATATGCCAAGATCCTCGATGATAGCATCGGCCATATCATCGGCAATCCTAGCCTTATTCCATTTGCCGTCCTTACGGGCTTGTCGGGCCGTTTCAAGGAGCTTAGATCTTAGGCCCTGCATCTCTTTCAAAGTTGTTGACTGTAACTTATCGTTCGTCAGAATCGGATCTCTTTTTAGAACCCAAGGAATATCAACTTTCTGAGCATCCGCTAAATCCGCCACAAGAGATCTATAGGTTTCTCTTGTCTTGCTAAATCCAACCTCGAAATCTTTTGGTACTTCCGTCCATAACTTTTTGACTTCATCTTGTTCGTGATTCATGATAGATTCAAGTTCACTTCTGACAATTCGGGATTCGGCTACTTTCCTTTGTGCTACAGGTATGGCTTCAAGTTTTTGTTGGGCCTTATCCATAGCGTTCACAATACGACTATTCATTTTCAATTCAATGGCCGCTACCCGCTTTTTGGTGATCTCTGCCAGAACTTCAGGGGAGCCATATCCGAGTTTTCTCATCTCCGATTCGAGGGATATGATAGATTTGCTGATAGTCTCTATTGTTTCAGCATTTGATATCGGATCTTGGCCTATTAAACTTTGATAAAGGGCCATGAGGCGTCTTTCACCTGATTGGATCGTTCCAGGGAGATCCCCTATCGTTTGTCCTTCAAGTTCTTGAGCTATCTTGGAAGGGTCAGCGACCTGCTCTTTAAGATACTCTCCAGCCCGATATTTTGCCCCGCCTTTTGTAAATGGAACAGATAGTTTTCTCAAAAGAGTTTTTCCGCCTCTTATGGCCCATCTAGTAGGAGAAACAGCAGAATATAAAGAAGGGATCATACCACCAGCAACGCCTCCTGCTATTTCTGCCATTCCCTGCAATCCTGGATCTTTTATTTCCATCTCTCGTTCAGCTATTCCACGGCCAGTTCCCGCTCCTAGTCCGCCGCCTGCTTCGCTTGCCACTGTCAAAAAAGGATGCTTCCCCATGGAAGCCAAAATACTTTTGCTAATATTTGCTACTATCCCTGTACTGCGTGCCAATCCTTTTGTAACAACACCACCAGGTATTATTAAACCCGCAACCTCACCAAGACTCCCCCCAGCATATTCATGAATGGTCTTTGGTTGCTGTCCCTCTTCTGGAAGATCTATCCCAATACCCCTCATGCCTCTTTCGATGCTTTTACTGCCTCCTATCGGTTCCTGTATATCAACACTAGGGATTAGATTCAATCCGCCCGTTATTAGGTCAATAGGACCTCCTAAACCAGAGGCAATTCCTCTATTGACGAAAGGCATCGGTCCAAGAGATCGTTCTTTTTCTTTAGATGGATTCTTCAATCTATTTGCAATAACAGCCAGCTTCTTGGCGTCCTCAACATTACCAGCCTTATCCGCTCTTCGGAGAGCTTCTATAACTTGTGATAGATCGGTAGATTTGCCCATTATTGTGTCCATGCCCCCAACATATCTATTTGGATGGTCAGGGGCTTTGAACTGAGATGGCCAATGATACTTATTGTCTTCAGAAGATATTGTGGGTTCTACTCCAGCTCTGTATGCTGCTCTATAATCATAATGGTGTCTTGGATCGTCAGGGCTTGGATTTAATCCTATTTTAGAAGCCCATCCCTTATACCATTTCTGAAAGTCTTCTTCGGCCATATTGATTATCCTATTTCAAATACTTATTGATCAGTTCTTCATCTTCTTTAGAAAGGTC
>JBDRGH010000205.1:0-11763 GCA_043818015.1 Pseudomonadota bacterium | reverse complement strand
AACCTTTCTTAGTTGCCATGCTTTGTCCCTCCTCTATCAGGAATTGGCAATAGGATGGGTCTGCTTCCACTATCTCCATTGGGGTCTGTTCTTTCAACCTCGTCAGATATTCCCTGTGGGCCTTTCTCGTGATTTCCATACCTTGAAAATCTCTTATCCCCTTTGTATCATTTATCAGTGCCTGAAAGAGATAAAGGCCTCTTGTGACCGCAGGTTGAGTTACCAGGACGAGCCTGTCTCCCAGGTAGTCGATGGAGGAGAGGTGTCCTTCCGAGGCCTTAGCAGGTGTGCGAAGGATCGAGGCCCTTGGATCCTCCGGTGTTGTATCTCTTACCACGACACCCTTCCCTCGAAGCCTATAGAGAGAACGCTTTATGGTCTTTTCGAGGGCTTTGTCCCGAGTTGCTTCGGCCATCTGGGAAAGCAGATCCGCAGAGCCTGGTAAGGGAAGGTCGGCGAGAGAATCCGCAATGATTAAATCAAACCTCTCGCTCTTTCCAACAAGTCTGGTAAGCAGAAGAAGAGATTTTTCCCCTGCTTCTTGGATTAATTGGTGGAGGAATAATCTCTGAAGGTGCTCGTTTAGTTGGAGGATTTGGGCACTTATCCTATCAGGCAATTCACTCTTACCGATGTCCTCGCTACCCTCCTTCAAGTACTGAGACGATTCCTCGATTAATCCGTGCGTGGCCTTCAGAGAATGGTAAAGTTCACTGTCTATCGCTACTCCCGCTTCCTTCAGTATATCGAGAGCCGTGAGCTTTGTTGCCATACCGTATTCTTTACCGGACACTATTGTCTTGAGAAAGGGTATGGCTTGAGGGTCGCTTTTTAATTCGCTTACGATACCGTTTACCTCTTCTGGATTTAAATGACCCTGTTTCTCCCCACCGACCAGGGTAGCGATAAGGTCTAAAATCCTTTTTCGATCCCTTGTTTTTTGGGAAGCTTCTATCCTCTTCTTGGCCTTCTTGAGAGATTTCTTCCTTGCCATGCCGCGTGTATTACCCTTTCTTACCAGGTCAGTAAATATAACAGGCTGTTGAAAAGCAAGTCTGAGAGGTTTGAAAAACCGCGCCTCTTTTCAAAAGGTATCCCTGGTAGCGAATTCATGAATTTTTTGGGGAACCCGCCAGGGGCGGATCAAAAAATGAATGCTCAAGCGAAAAGGGATACTTTTTCAAAGCCCTGAGTCTTGCAATAGCCGGCACAGTTGATTTGATCCGGTCACCATATTGGAGATGTCAGCTCTGCCAGGGATTTAGACTTTGCGACCTATACCATAATAGGTGAAACCCATTTCCTGTAATTTTCTCGGGTTGAATATATTGCGTCCGTCAAATATTACGGGAGTCTTCATCGATCTCAAGATTCTTTGAAAATCCGGTTCGCGAAATTCGTTCCATTCCGTTATCAGCACTAAGGCATCGGCTCCGACTGTCGCCTCATAGCTTTCTGTACTGTATTCTATCCTGTCGTCGAGTTCTTTTTTTGCCTCGACTGTGGCAGCTGGATCGTAAGCCTTTATCCTTGCGCCAAGTTCGAGTAGCCTGGTAATGATTGCGAGGGACGGGGCCTCTCTGATATCATCGGTATTGGGTTTAAATGAAAGTCCCCAGATACCGATTACCTTGCCTTCCAGGTTTCCGTCAAAGTGTTTCACAATCTTCTGCACTACTATCTCTCTCTGTGTGATGTTTACCCGGTCCACAGCCTTCAATATGGAGAGGTCATAGTCGTTCTCCTCGGCGGTCCTGATTATTGCCCTGAGATCTTTTGGGAAACACGAACCACCGTATCCGACCCCGGGGAAGAGAAACGAGTACCCGATCCTTGGATCCGCCCCCATACCCTTTCTAACCTCGCTAATGTCTGCCCCGACCTTTTCGCACAGGTTTGCCAGTTCATTCATGAAAGATATCCTATTTGCTAACATGGCATTGGCAGCGTATTTTGTCAGCTCTGCGCTCTCGATACCCATGACCAGTATAGGGTTCCCGGTCCTGACAAAGGGAGCATAGAGTTCTCTCATAATCTCTGCAACCTCGGTGTCATCTGCTCCAATTATTATTCTGTCAGGCTTCATAAAGTCGTTAATGGCTGCGCCTTCCTTGAGGAACTCAGGGTTTGATACGACGCTGAAGCGGTGTTCCGTTTCTTTTGCAACGATTTCCCTGATTTTGTTTGTGGTTCCGACAGGGACGGTACTCTTGGTTGCAATAATCTTATATCCATTGATGGCTTTCCCAATAGCGCTCGCTACCTCAAGGACCTGTTTAAGGTCGGCAGATCCGTCTTCGTCTTGTGGGGTGCTCACCGCGATAAAGTTTATGAAAGATTGTCGTACGGCCTTCGTAAGATCGGTTGTAAACCTGAGCCTTTCCTTCTTTATGTTTCGCTTCAAAAGCTCGCCTAACCCCGGTTCATATATTGGGACTTTACCTCTCTTCAGGCCATCGATTTTTTTCCTGTCTTTATCTACACAGACGACAGTATTGCCGTTTTCAGCAAAACAGGTACCTGCCACTAGTCCCACGTAACCGGTACCTATGATAGAGATATTCATATCGTACCCCTAGAGATATTGCGAGTGTTGTCAAAAGTTTTTAGGCAAAATGTATGAAGTACCCCGCAGCTTGCTGCGGTGTATCAAGAATTCAGAATAGAGAATGCGGGAGTCAGAAGAAAGCGTGTCTCCTCCCACCTGCTGGTTGTTCTGACGGGTGACCTGCCTGTGCGTTGCACGCAGACAGGGACGCCCGTCCTACTGGGTGATTTCTATTTATAATACTCCCGAAAGTACTCTGCCAGAGCAGCATCCCAGGTTCGCATGGTGTATCCGGTTTCTTTCTCAAATTTGGAGCAGTTTAAGGCCGAAAAGGCAGGTCTTTTGGCGGGACGAGTATACGTGTCCGAGTTAACTGGTTCTACCTTCACATTTTGTATGGAGGCCAATTTCAGAATCGTAGTGGCAAATTCATACCATGAGCACATTCCGCTATTGGTTACATGGTAAACCCCGGTAAGATCGTGTTCCAGAAGTGTGTCAATGGCATAAGCCAAGTCTTTAGTGTAAGTAGGGGATCCAATTTGATCGTTTACAACTTTCAACTCTTCTTCGACTCTTGCCAATCTCAAGATCGTATCCACAAAGTTATGCCCTGACTTCCCATATAACCACTCGGTCCGAACAATGAGAAACTCCTCCATTATCTCGGTTATGTACTGCTCACCTTGGAGTTTGGATTTGCCGTAGACGTTGAGCGGGCTTGGACGGTCATCTTCTAAGTAGGGCTCTTCCTTCTTGCCGTCAAAGACGTAGTCGGTGCTGATATGAAGTAACTTAATCTTACCTTCTTTACATGCCAGTGCCACGTTTTTTGCGCCGTCCCCATTTACCATAAAGGCCTTCTCGACCTCGGCCTCACAACCGTCCACATGAGTAAAGCCCGCCGAGTTAATAACGATGTGAGGATTTGTCGTGAGTATCTCCTCCCTGGTTGCCTCTCTGTCCGTAATATCGAAGTTCTTGGAAGACTTGCCAACAACCTCACGTGTTGAGCCCAGCACCTTTATCAAGTCATTACCTAACATCCCGCTGGCACCGAGAAGCAGAATCTTGAAGATGTGACGCCTGTCCCTGGCAGGTGTTGACAATCTTATCTATCCCCGTACATCTCTTCGTAATATTTCCGGTACTCTCCGCTCTTGATCTTTCTCCACCAGGACTCATTCTCTCTATACCATTCGATGGTTTTGTTGATCGCTTCTTCGAACGTATACCGAGGAGACCAGCCAAGCTCTCTTCGAATCTTGGAAGAGTCTATGGCATACCTTCTATCATGGCCGAGACGGTCTCTCACGTATTTTATAAGCCCTTCGGGTTTTCGCAAGCCCTGAAGAATTCTTTTCGTTATCTCCAGGTTGGTCTTTTCGCAGTTCCCCCCGATATTATAGACTTCCCCTCCTTCTCCTTTCTCAATAACGAGATCGATTGCGTGGCAATGGTCTTCCACGTATAGCCAATCTCGAATATTTAATCCGTCACCGTAAAGGGGGAGAGGGGTATCTGCCAGGGCATTCGTAATGAAAAGAGGGATAAGTTTCTCAGGAAACTGGTAGGGGCCATAGTTGTTGGACGATCGAGTGATAATCACCGGAAGGCTGTATGTATCGTGGAACGCTCCGACTAAGAGGTCTGCACTGGCCTTGCTCGCGGAGTATGGGCTTCTGGGTGCAAGGGGGGTGTTTTCTGTAAAGTATCCATCAGGACCGAGTGATCCATAAACCTCATCAGTCGAGATCTGAATGAACTTTCTAACCGGGTGTCTTCTTGCTGCGTCTAGCAGGACGTGGGTTCCCAGTACGTTTGTCGTGACGAATATGCCGGCATCCACTATACTCCTGTCCACGTGAGACTCTGCGGCGAAATTAACAATGACGTCAACCCCATCCTTTACCAGTCCATCAACCAGTTCGGTGTCGCATATGTCGCCTTTTACAAATCTATAATTAGATGCTGAGGATACGTCACTCAAGTTTTCGAGGTTGCCGGAGTAGCTCAGTTTGTCCAGGTTAACTATCTCGCAGTCAGGGTGCTTAGCTATTATGTACCTGATGAAGTTTGATCCAATAAACCCGGCACCCCCGGTAACAAGGATCTTCATGATCGATCTCTACCCATCTTTTCTTCCCCAATCATATGGGATATCATTGTTATGCGGGTCTATCCTGAACTCGTCGGGACCATCGTAGTGATAGACTTCAGTGGGGCAGTTTATAGCAATTGATTCCTCCTCACTGATACATTTGAAACCATGGTAGATAAATGGAGGGATCTGGACCAAAATGGGATTGTGTTCCCCCATATACAACTCATTGACCTCACCGCATGTCTTTGAATCCTTTCGGCTATCATAAAGGACAACCTTCATCATACCCTTTACAACCGCCATATTATCAACCTGTTTTTTGTGATAGTGCCAGCCTTTGACGACCCCCGGATATGCAGTAGTCAGGTAAACCTGGCCAAATCTGATGAAAAGATCGTCATCAGACCGAAGCATCTCCATCAGCCTACCCCTTTCATCAGGGATAACCCTCAGTTTTTTTACCTTGACGCCATCAATCATTACTAACTCCATGCATTGAAATTAGTTATTACGGTTCTTCCCCCATTTCACCTCGACCCCTGATGTTTGGTTCTTTGCCCGTTTAGTTGGTGAAAAGGGTTCCACACTCGAATCCCTGGCCCAGACGCTGGCGCTTGCGCCAGGGAGGGCCTTGACCCCTTGAATCCTTTTAATCCATCAACTAATTTGGAGATGATCAGTTATTGCTGAAAAGTGAAAAATTTCCCCTCCAGCAGGCAATGACAGGAAAGCTTTGAAAAAGTACCCCCTTTCGCTTCAGCATACGTTTTTTGACCCATCTAAGCTCGCTCCATTGAAAATTCACAAACTCGCCCTTCGGTCTCAAACATGTGAATTTTCTACATTCTGCTCGCTAAGAAGGGTTCCCCAAAAAATCTATGAATTCGCTCTCAGGGGACTTCTTCAAAGCTCTCGGCAGGTTATGCAAAGGTCTCGACAGGATCTTTTGAGTGTCCATGTTACCTTGCAGAAAGTGTGCATGTTCTGGTGTGTACTCCGCCGCAGGCTGAGAGTTTCTGAGAAGGCCCAGAACGAATCCGCCAGAGGCGGACCAAAAAACCTGCTCGGAATAGTGGAAAAGGAAATCTTTCAGTTTGAAATGATTAAACCTTGTTTGCTCCCGTTTCTGCCACAAGGTTGCTAGCAGCGAGAAGGGATTCAAAGGTACCGGCGTCCGTCCACCATCCATCCAAGATCTCGTACGTCATCTTACCCTTTTCGATGTATCTATTGTTTACATCTGTTATCTCTAGCTCGCCTCTCTCCGAGGGTTTAAGGGGCTTTATGATATCGAAGACAGTGTTATCATACATGTAGATGCCCGTGACCGCATATTTTGACTTGGGCTTCTTTGGTTTCTCTTCTATCTTAACGATTCGACCATTTTGAATCTCCGGTACGCCAAAACGCCCTGGGTCCGGGACATCCTTTAGCAGGATCTTTGCCCCATCCTTTTGCTTCTTGAATGCTTCGACGGCGGTGATAATATTCTTTTCAATGATGTTGTCCCCCAGGATTACGCAGATCTTATCATCGTCAGCAAAGAACTGCGCAAGGGCGAGAGCAGCAGCTATCCCTCCTTCTCCTTCCTGGTAAGTATAATTGATATGTCTCAGGCCAAATTCCTTTCCGTTGCCCAGAAGCTTGAGAAAGTCTCCAGCGTTATTGCCACCGGTAACTAATAGAATATCGTCTATCCCCGCATTCACCAGAGCCTGAATGGGATAGTAAATCATAGGTTTGTCGTGGACTGGTAGAAGGTGTTTGTTCGTAACCTTTGTCAATGGGTATAATCGGGTTCCCAGCCCCCCGGCTAAAACCACGCCTTTCATATCTCTTCTCTTTATCTCCCCTTCTCGATCTATCCCGCCTGCTGGGATTTGATACTAAATGTTAACCACTTCAATTCTATTCCCATTTCCTGGCAGGTAGCTCTTACCTTCTCTATACGGGATTCTTCGAGGTGCCTGCAGGCTACGAGCACTTCAGCCACATTGTGTTTGGAAACAACCTTCTCCAGGCGTTTGATACCTCCCAGAATGGGGTAACCGTGAATCATTCGATCATGTTTCCTGGGGTCGTCATCTATAAACCCAACAGGGATTAACGCAAGTTTCTTGTTATTGAGGATTTCTCGGAGCGCAAACTCTCCCCCATCCCCCGCTCCGTAGATCAGAACCTTTCTGCCACCGTTTTCTTCCCGGCTAGCGAATTCAGCAATCATCCGAAACGAGATTCTGGACCCTGACAGGAATAGGAAGAGCAGTATCCAATCGATGATAAAGACTGAACGGGAGAAGCCGCCAAAACGATAGAGAAAGAGAACTATTAAGACCGACAAGACGACACCACACGTGACTGCTTTCAAATACGCGACTATATCGTTGAGCCCGGTGTATCTCCAGACACCCTTATATACTCCGAAGATGAAGAAGCATAGAATCTGGGCGGCGATGATTATCGGAAGCGATTCCAGAAATACCCTAAAATCATGACCTGCTAAGATGCCTTCAAATCGCAGAAGGTATGAGCCGTAGTAAGCCAACGGGACCAGCATGAGGTCCAGGAGTACCTCAAAGATTCGCCGTTTATAGGTAAAGTTGATCAGAAGAGGGGTGAAAGAGTTGTTTTTGAATATGACCATTTCCTGATCTGTGGGGTGGACTTTGACCTTTGCAAGGTACAGCCAGACGAAGGCAACACTCATGGCAAAGAGTAACAGGATCATAAGGCTGGAATGCATGTTTACGTGCTGTATAACCAGAGCAACACTTCCAGCCAATGCAGCTATGATATAGAGGAGTAATACCGCTTTCCTTTCCGAAAAGCCAATGGCTACCAAGCGGTGCGAAGTGTGATCACGTGCGCCTTGGGAAATTGGTCTTCCAAAAAGTTTTCTCATTACGGTAACTAAGCTGACATCGAATATGGGAATGAATAGTATCAAGACGGGAACAGACATCACGGAGAGAAGATTGGCAGAATGCCTGAAGTTACCAGAAATAGTCAAGCCTGCTATCAAAAAGCCGACAAAGAGACTTCCAGCATCCCCCATAAAGATAGATGCGGGGTTAAAATTATAGATCAGGAATCCCAGCAGAGAACCCATGAGAATGAGGGTAAGGCATACCAAAGTGTCAGTGGGCAAGGGCTGGGGGTTTGGATTCAGCCAGTAGATTAGACCGATAAAAAAGCAGGCAATGAGAGCAATCCCGCCTGCCAGTCCGTCCATATTATCCAGGAGATTAAAGGCATTCGTTATTCCAACAATCCAGACAATAGTAATAAGAACGTTCAGGCCTAAGGAATCGAACCAGTTAAGGGTGTACCCGAATTTGATCAGAACGGCTGCGGCAACGATCTGAGCTATCAGCTTGCCTTGGGGTGTTACGTTCTTTATATCATCTAATAGTCCCAGGCCGAAAAGCATTGAACTGCAAAGGAGAAGGATCCAGGCACTATTCGAGAAGGAAAAGTCAGCGTACAGTTTATAGAATACCATTAATGGGACGAAAAAGGAGACAAAGATGACGAGCCCGCCCATTATTGGAGTGGGTCTTTTGTGCCACCGGTCCTCGCTGGGACTAGCGACAAGATTCGATCTTGCAGCCAGCTTTCTGACGAAAGGGGTTATGACGACGGCTAATAAGAACGACGTGGAGAACAGAAGTATATACTGCAAAAATCCCTCTGTTTCTTTCCCGCTTGGCAGGATTACGTTTTGTAATACTCAATGACGCTTTCGATTATTCCATCTATATCTACTGTCGGCTCAAACCCGATAAGATTCTTAATCTTGGTTGTGTTCGGGCAGCGACGCTGCATGTCTTCGAACCCGGGACCATATACCTCTTCATAGGGTATGTATACGATCTCAGAATTACTTTCAGTCATTTTCTTGACCTTGACGGCTAGATCCTCAATAGTAATCTCAGTTCCGTTACCGATGTTAAAGATATCTCCGATTGCATCGGGGTGAGCCATAATATCTATGAGTGCTCTAACCGCATCCCCCACGTGAATAAAGCTCCTCGATTGTTTTCCATCACCGTAGACCGCTATCGGTTTACTTAGGAGGGCTTTTTGGACGAAATTCGGGATTACCATACCGTAGCGTCCGGTTTGTCTCGGACCCACGGTGTTGAAGAGCCTGACAATAATCGTAGGTAGCTTCTTTTCTTCAAAGTAGGCAAGGGCTAAAAACTCATCGATGGTCTTAGAACTCGCATAAGCCCAACGTCGCTTCTTTACCGGGCCCATTACCCGGTTATCATCTTCTTGTAGGGTGTGCTCGAGGTGTTTACCATAGACTTCAGAACTTGAAGTAAGGAGCACTTTCTTCCTGTGTTTATTAGCCAGCCGTAAGACGATTTCAGTCCCCTTCACATTGGTCTCTATTGTCTCCACGGGGCTATCCATTATCAATTTTAATCCAACGGCCGCTGCTAAGTGATATGTCTGATCACATTCCTGTATTAATTCGTCCATTACCGTTTCATTCAGGACGGTATCGACTGTCAAATGGAATCTGGGGTGTTCCCTGAGGTGTTTTGTATTTTCAAGTCGTCCGGTAGAGAGATTATCAATGACAAATACCTCATGGTTTCCGAGGAGTAGTTCGTCCGCTAAATGAGATCCAATAAAACCTGCTCCCCCGGTAATCAGTATTTTCATTATGTAATCCCCTTATTTTTTTCCTACTTTATCGAACTCCGAATCAGCCTCTCATTGTTTTGGAAGCCTTGAAAAACTGTGTTGCTTTTCGAAAAGTTTCCCTGGGAGCAAACGCATGAAGCTTTTGGGAAGCCCGCCAGAGGCGGATCAAAAAATGGATGCTGGAGTGAAAAGTGATACTTTTTTAAAGGACTTACTTTGTACTTATAAGCTATTTCTTTTTGCCTGTCAATAAGAGATTACAGGGGTTTCCTGATTTTCTAGTGAACTCCTTTGTCTTTGAGCGAAATTTGCTGGAGCAGTGGGGTACCCAGCGGGGGTGAGCAGGAAGGGGAAGGCCAGCCCTTTAGAGGCTGGAAGGGGTAAGAATTCACCACCTGCGAACCCCGAAAGGGTCACTGCGGAAGTACTGAGCGAAGGGATAAAGGGGTTCACTTAAAAAACACCACATTATGAATAATATCATGGTAGTTGGAAAATACTTACTGAAAAAATCAGGAAACTCGAGGAGATTAGAGTTTTAAGTATAGATCTTCAATATCTCTATATAATCTTTCTTTCCTATATTTCTCCTGAGCAAGTTTTCTCCCCTCGTTCCCCATCTTCTTCCTTAGCTCCCCATCGTTAAGCATTACTCGTACCGCTTCCGCAAATCCATGCACATCCCCAAGTTGAACTAAGATGCCCCGTTCATAGATTTTATACCCTGGGCTGTGAATTCCATCACTCGCTTTTTTGTCCTCAATTTCTTGGCGGATGGCCGACTGCTGGCTGCTGGTCACCAAGTCTCGCACCCCTCCTGTGTCAGTTGCCACTACAGGCTTTCCCGCTGCCATTGCTTCTATCAGGGAAACTGGTGTGCCCTCATTCAAAGACGTTAAGGCTACTATGTCAAGGTCAGCGTAGATAACGTCCAGATCTTCTCGCCAGCCCGTAAAGATAACGTCATCTTGGATCCCCAGTTGTTTGCTGTACGTTTCCAGTTCCCCTCGTAGCTCACCGTCACCTACCACTATGAATCGCGCAACTGGTGCTTGGCAACCTGTAACTGCGTTTTTTGAGCTACTCCAGGATTTTGTCTTGATTACCTCGGCGACGGTATCAAGGAACATCCTGTGATTCTTAACAGGGACTAACCTCCCCACGATTCCAACTATAGGAATTTCCCTGGGGATCCCTAGTTCTTTTCTTAGCTGACCTCTCTTCGTCTCACACTGGAGGAACTTATCTATCTCGAGACCCAACGGTATTATGGCGAATTTTTCCGGAGGCGCAATCTTATAATGATAGCACAGTTCTTTGAACTGCTGATTGCTCAATACGATGATTTTGTCTGTGAACCTAGCCAGTACTCTCTCTATAAGTAGGAACGCCCTTGTTTTTAAGGGATGAAAATAACCCCTGAAAATATGTCCGTGGAATGTATGGACAATTTTCACTTGGGGGTCGTGGGCAGCGAGTCGGGATTTTTTATAAAATAGCAGTCTTTTCAAACTCCTGACCAGTGACTCCCGGCACCTGATTACTATGGCTGCTTCTCGACCTATGGTCCCGGCTTTGGCAGTATGGGTATGGACGAAATCGGGTTTTTCTCTTTTGATAATCTTAGAGATTTTCCAGAAGGCCCTCAAATCATTCTTCCACGATATGTCTCTACCCATTTCAGGGATAATTATCGGTTTGACGCCCCTTTCCTCGGCGAAATAGTGCATATCTCCCTCATGCTCTCCGACTGAGCCTGTCAGAAGAATAGAATCAAACTTGGTTTTGTCCAGTCCGTCGGTCAGTAATACGGTGTGGATTGCAGGACCGCCAATGTTTAATCTACCGATTATCCTGAGAACCTTTATCTTTCTTCCCATCTTGATAGAAAATGATCGTTTTCTTGATGCCTTCTTGAAAATCTACGAGAGGATCATAGCCGAGAAGTCTTTTAGCCTTTGATATATCTGCCAGAGAGTGCTTAACGTCTCCCTTTCTTGGCTCTTGATATATAGGATCGATATTCATCCCGAGCGTTGAATTAATGAGTTCTATTAGTCTCAGTAGACTATACCTCGCGCCGCAGGCGATATTAAAAACTTCCCCACCAACTCCATCCCTCTCACACGCTTCTATGTTTGCGTTCACCACATTATCAACGTAGGTGAAATCTCTGGATTGTAATCCGTCACCATAAACGATGGGTCGGGTTCCTCTTAACATGGCGGAGATAAACCGAGGGATAACGGCTGCATAATCTGAGTTGGGATCCTGGCTGGGTCCGAAGATGTTGAAGTATCTCAAACATACAGTATCCAAACCGTAAATTCGGTGAAAGACCTGACAGTAGTATTCACCTGCTAATTTGGAAACAGCATAAGGAGATTTAGGGAGAGGAGACATCTCCTCTATTTTTGGAAGGGTAGGGGTATCCCCATAGACAGAAGAAGAGGAG